>CAJUGF010000039.1 GCA_910585915.1 uncultured Bacilli bacterium
AATTTATAAATATTAGAATCTGATCATTTTTTATTACTTTGTTTAATTCAATTAATGTCAATAGCTCATTTAATAGTGAATCATCTTTTCTTATTGTTGTTTTCATTATTTTCAAAAAATTTTCAACTTTAAACTCGTCTTCTATTATTAAAGGCAATTCACTTTTATTAATAATTTTTTTGAATTTTTCTGTTATTTTTTTATTTAACTTAGATAATTCTAAGATATCAATCTCATCTACATTTTCAATTATTACTTTGTTTGACTCAGATAAGTTCTTTTTAGAATCCATTTCTAATTCAAAATAATTCATTATAATATGAATGTTTTTATTCACCGAAATATCATTATTATTTTGATCATAAAAACAAATTTCTTCAATATTCTCTCCATTTTTTATTTTATAAAAATCTTTAATTAATCGATAAAACATTTTTTTATTTTCTATTTCAAGAACATTTATGCTTTCTTGACTAATTTCTATAGTATTTTCTATATAACTAATTTTTAAATTCATAATACAATTAACCTATCTTCACTGTTTATAATATTTGTTTTAGATTCACCAATTACATAAATAATTTTGGCATATTGGCTTTCTGTTACATTTAATACTTGTATCAAGCCTTTTTTGGGAGCATTTCTTTTAATTCTTTCAATTAAGTATTCACTTTGCTGAGAATTTAAAGTTATTTTAGAATACACGGATTCCTGCATCATAAGAAATCCTTCATTTATTAGAAATCTTCGAAATAGTGTATAGTTTCTTTTATCTTTTGCATAAATGTTTGGTAAATCAAAAAATACTATTGTTCTCATAATTCTATTCCTCATAATATATAAATTCCTTATATTCTTTTTTATCATTAAAATAATCTAAAGTATTTTTCACATAAGTTTTAATGATATCTTTTAATGTATAATTTTTATTATTGTATTTAAATTTTTGATTGAATAAATTAACCAAGTCTAGTTTGTATTCTTTATTGAATTCCCTGTGTTTATTAAAATATACAAAACTATCAATTAAAGGTCTGAATGGTTCCATTAAATCGCATGTTAAATTAAATTCATTGAATTCATTTTTATGATGAATTCCTAGTTGCGTTAAATATCCTAAGGATACAATTTCTTTACTTATTGTAGATAGTAAAATGGCGTATCCATAATTTAATGCAGCATTAATTGAATCATCATCATTTCTAGTAAACTTTTTTCCAAACAAAGAGTTAAAGTAGACTTTAGCAGCATGACCTTCTCTGTTTGTTTTATCTCCTACTTTTACTTCATCGACATAACTTAGCAGTAAATCATAATTTTCTGATCTAGTTTTCCTTAAAATTAAAGCTTGATTAATGATTTTATTTTTTACAATATTTTTCCATAATTCATCTTGATCTTTTTTTGGCCATTTTATTTGTTCTAATATTTTTTTACTGGAATTATGACTAGAATAAAAAGTCTTTAGTTCTCCAAAGGGGTTGTGTCTTTCATCACAAAATATAATATTAATTTTATTATCTGCTAATTCTTTTAATAAAAAGGATGAAAGAGATACCGATATTGAATCAATAATAATTGTATCAATTTCGGATAAATGTACATATTTTTCTTCCAATTCTTTTTTTACAACTAGAAAACGATTTTTATAGCTAATTCTTGATTGACTTGATATTACAACTGTTCTAAAACTCATCTTTCCATTCCTTTATTCCAGTTGTCGATTTATGAATTATTGCTGCATGTGCAATGGTTTGGTTACTTTTTCTTCCTGTACGATCTGTTAACCCTATTTCTTTTAAATTGGCATTTTGACTATTGCATTTTAACATATTTAGCAATTCTTTTATTACGGTTTCTTTTCTTTCCATTTCCAAGATACCATTTTCTAATTTTTCCTTTATTTTGATAAATTCTGAGTTGTATAATGCATACTCTTTTTCTAATTTGTTTAAAATGTATTGTAAAATTTCTTCTAATTGCTGATCATACTCTTCAATTGTTTGATCATTTGTTTTTTTCTTATTTAATAATCGATTTAAAGTGTATTTCCATTCTTTTAAATGGCTAGTATCAATTTTAAATTCTTTGGCATTGCAAAGTTCTACACTTGCTCCTACTAAAAAACATGACTTTCCATTCCAATTTAATTCTACATTGAAAGGGATTCTATCTTTTATAATTTCATAAGAATCATTTTCTTTCAAATTCAAAATATCTTTAATATATTGTGATTTCAATTCAGGGTTCACTTTCGCTTTTTTCTCATAATAAATTGGCATTCCTATTATTTTTTGTTTTTCTTTTCCTTTTACATTGTATTTTACAACCAATACATAAGATGGAAATAAAGTTTTATAACCTCCATAAATTGAAGTTGGTAAATTGTCTTTTAAAGAAATTGGTTTTGTTATTTTTCCACTTGCTTTTACTTTGGTTTGATCATAAAAGGCTCCTGTTTTTATTTCTGTTTTTCTTGATATTAATATATCATTTTGATACATAGTTTTCTCAATTGTTTGATTAAACTTTTGAGCATCAAACAATATTTCTCCAGTATTTTCATCGCAAGTTACAAATTCATTATCTAAACTATTAATTACATAACCATATTTTAATTTTTGATATTCCTTCTTTTCGTATAGTTGTCTATTTTGTTCTTTTAATTTTTCAAAATCAATCTTGTCTTTGAAATAATATTTTTGATATTCCCCTAAGACTGCTGCTAAGTAAGCATCATGTGCATGATGAAAATCATTTAATTGACGATATTTAAATAATTCAAATTTTTCTCTATAATTATGAGACAAATCTGCATGAAGATATATTACATCTGTATTTTTATAATAGTTCTTTACTATATTTGCTACGTGTTTCGTAATTTGTCTTGTTTCAACTAATTGACGATTGATAAACCCTTCTATGTCACTATCTTTAAATTCTTTGCGGCAAAGATTAAAGATTTTCTTCGAAGATATTAACCCTATTTTTTCTAAATGTTTCCACCAGTTTCTCATGGTATTATTTTGGAATCTAGTAGGAAGAACGAAGGATGCCGACTTTTCTTGGTTTTCTTCTCTTAATACTAAGGCTTTATTATCAATTGAGTCATCTTTTTTAAGCGTTTGAGGAATAATATGATCAATTTCATATTCGTTTAAGTTCAAAATATCTAATGGAGTTCCTGAATACAGGCTTTTTCCTTCTTGGATAAAATATAAGAATAATTTTGTGGTGAAGTTTTCAACATTTTTTAACTCAGCTTTTAGTTGTGAAACATTTTCAATGTCTTTTTTATTTTTTTCATATAATTGCATCAATCTTTTTTTTCTGTCTATTTTTCTTCCTTTTTTGTCTTCGTTTCGTGCCATTTCAATTGCAATATTTTCTGGTTCATATCCTATATAAGAGATTATTTCTTCTAAAACTTTTAACGCTTGATAGATTCCTCTTTTATTTGCTGGAGAGGTTGCTAAATCATCCACTAGTTCATAATTTATTTTTTTATTTGCATCGATTCGATTGTTTTCTTCAATCATTTTTTGAAATTTATAATTTTTATCGTTTAATATTTGCAGAAAATTTTGGCTGGTAGTTTCTAATAAGTCTAGTATTGATTTTATCGTTCCAGTTTTTTCATCTTTGTAATATTTCGTTGTTAAAAGTTTTTCAGATAAATTTCCCCATCCAGTGTATTTTTGATTTAATGCTCTTTTTAAGTTTTCTTTTGGAATATCAGGATATTCTTTTATTATTTTTTTCTCTAAAATTTCTTTACTTTCAAAAATAGTTATCCACTTTATAAATAGTTCTGCATCAGATTCTTGATAATTTGTCCCTTCAAATATACCATTTTCTCCAAAAAAATCTATATAGGATTTCATGTTATTTGCAAATTTTCCATCGGCACTATATCCAGTGATATTTAAATCCCCATTATACATGATGTATTCATCTTTTTTGGATAAATATTGTTTGAATGTTTTATCTGTAATTGTTTTGGATGTGGTTAAAAAGAGTTCTCTAAATATTTTTTCTTCGAATTCTGGTGATATTTTTTCATTATTTATTCTTATTTGTTTTAACTCATTTCTTACTTTATATTTTGAGTATGTAATAGAATTATTTGGTAAAGCAGGTTCCTCTAATAGATAAGTGCAATGAGATATCATTCTTTCGATAAATTGTTCTGCGGAATCTTCTAAATTAACTATTTGTTTAAAGTTATACGGGGTGATTCTTTCGTTTGTTTTTTTAATTAACCATGCATTTTTATTTTTTTGATCCTTTTTATCTGTTGTATTATTTAAAGGTCCAACATAATATGGAATACGAAATTCTAGTAACTCTTGAAGACGATATTTGTTGTTATTTGTTGTTTTTTGTAGGAATGGATAGTATTTCCCTTGATTTTCAATGATTTTTTTTAATTCATCTGCATGTAATTGGTAGGGATATTTTCCATTATCTTTGTCGGTTATTCTTGGCATAAACTTGCCATTGTTTATTTTCTCTAACATTTTTGATATTTCATCCGTTAAAGGAATATTTGAAATCGATTTTTCAATTTCTTTGGCCCAATCATCATAGGTTATTTGATTTCTTATGTATAATTCGTAAGGGCACATTTTTTCTTTGGATTTCAATAAATAATCGTAATTTTTTCTATCTTGTTTAAGAATTTGTTTTAATGCTTTTAAATCATTTTTGTGTTCGTTATAATTTTTTATCATTAATGTAGAGATGGTACTATTTTCTTCTGTATCAAAAAATTTTTTTAGAAAAATTATATCGTATAATTCTTTTAAGTTTTCTAAAACTTCAATTTTTTCACCCAATGTTTTTTCTAATTCTGAATATTTTTCTTCATATGTACTTCCTTTAAAGCTTATTTTTATTGTTTCTTCGTTTTCGATTTGAAAAAGTTTGTCAATGTTAAAAGTGTTTCCAATTAAGAGATTGGTTAGTTCATTTGCAGTGTCTTTATTTAGAATTAAGCTAAAGTACTTTTTGAATTCTATTTTTTGATCATTTTTTGATTCTAAGTCGATTATTGTTTCAAAATCTTTTAGAGATATGATATCTTCATAGTTTTCATTTAAATCTATCCCATTACATAGATTTATCATATTTTCCAATATTTCTTTTAGTTTTTGTTTTGGATTTAGAGAAGATATGTTGAAATTGTCTCCTTCGTAGAGAAAATTCCCACGATATTTCATTATATGATGAAGAGCCATATAAACAATGCGAATATCCATTTGCTCTTTTGAATTTACTAATTCATTTCTCAAATGATAAATGGTTGGATATTTTTCGTGATATTTTTTTATTTGTGCTTTTTCTTCTTCTGTTATTTTGATTGTTTTATTTATGGTATCTTTTTCTGGATTATAAAATGTTTCTCTCATTTTTTGAAAAAAGTCAGGATCTACTTTTTCGATTTCTGTTTTGAATTCTTCTTGTAAGAGTTTTATTCTTTTCCTTCTTCTATCATATCTTCTTCTTGTACTTCTAAAACTTCTTCTTTCTTCTGCTGTATGGGCTTCTTCAAAAAGTCTTACTCCCCAAAGCTTTTTATTTCCTTTTCTCATAATCTTATTCGTTTCTTTTTCTACTACAGCCCATCCTACTGATGTTGTTCCAATATCTAATCCGATATTATATAATTTTTTCATTGACAAACCTCCTAATTCATGTTATTTTTTTCTTGTCAATACCATTTAAGATGACATAGAGAGTTAAAATAACGGTTTACATTTATACGTTTACCCTAAATACTCAAATGATTGAGAATAGCTGCGTTGGCAGCTTTTTTTATTTTCTCTCTTGGTCTCATTATATCATCTTATGGCAAAATGTGTCGCTATTTATTTATAAAAAATCAAAAAAAGAATTATACTCCGATAATTCTAATCTATAAATAATTGGTTCATTTTATTTTTTATTTGTTCTTTTCGTTTGTTTGTTTCTTCTTTTAATATTTCAATGTTAATGACATCGCCTTCTTCAGCTTCTGGAATTAATTCTTTTGGTAGTTCTAATATTTTTCCTTCATCTAGTTCAACAATAGCATAATCCCCTTCAAACCGATCAATTATTACTTTCATTTGTACTCCTATTCTACGATTAAGTCAAACTGTTTGGTGTATCCTCCACCACTAATTGTTACTTTGTAAGTTCCTTCTTTGGTGTTCGTACCTACTTTCCAAGTCCATGATGCATAACCGTTCATATCTGCTATTTGATTTTCTAATCCGTTAGCTGTGCTTTCTTTAGAAGAGTATACCACAGATATGTGATATTCGGTATTAGGAATTCCTTTTATTTTAAGGTTGGCATTGCCTCCACTTTTAATGGGACTTGTGAGATTTATTAATTCTAATCCATTTAATTTTTCTTGGATACTTGTATTTTGTAGATTTTCTTCATTTATTGGAAGATTCTTTGCATCCTCTTTTTTCCCTGATTTCGTATTTATATTTAGATTTGTTCCATCGCTTGTTACTATAATGGTTCCTTCTTTGTTTGTTTGATAAATTTTAGCACCGATATTTAGCCAGCGGTTTACGATTTCATCTGATGGATGGTTGTATTTGTTATTATCTCCTACTGAAATAATGGCATAGTTAGGTTTTACTTGTTTTACAAAAGACTCACTTGATGATGTATTGCTTCCATGATGTCCAACTTTAATTACATTTGCTGCTACATCGTTTGCTATTTCTTCTTCAATTTCTTTTTCTGCATCTCCCATAAATAAGAACTGGTGATTTTGGTAAGTTAATTTTAAGACAGTGGAATAATTGTTTAGGTTGTTATATTCGTTTTTACTTGGAGATAGTATTTTTATTTTAAGTTTTTCTGTATCAATAATATTTAATCCTTTTTTGGCAGTTTTTATTTTTAGATTCTGGTTGGCAATCGTTGTTAATAAATTTTCATAGGTTTTACTCGTTGCTACTACTTTTGGCATATAAATGGAACCTACTTCAAAACTTTCAATTATAGAAGCAAGACCTCCAATATGATCGGTATGAGGATGTGTACCAATGATATAGTTAATTTTATTGTAACCTAAGTCTTTTATATATTGAATAATTTTACTTGCTTCACTTTTTTCAGCGGCATCGATTAGCATTGTCTCACCGTTTGGAAGTTCTATTAACGTGGAATCCCCTTGTCCAACATCAAGGTAATGTATTTTTAAATTCTCTGATAATGATGAGGTGTTTTTATTTCCTTCTTCGATTTCTTCTGATAAGCTATCCCTCTTATTTTCTAACTCATCAATACTTTGACGGGCAAGATCATTTTTTCGTTCGTTTTCTTTATATTCTGTATAGTTATTTTTAAAGCTATCTGAATGAAGAGTATCGCAATAATATCCTAAAAAGGCAAATAATAGGAAAATTAGAATACTTCCAAAAACATTACTCCACCAACGTTTCTTTTTAAACATAGGTAAGTGTTGTTTTATTTTTTTACTCATTAAAATAAAAATAGGTAGAAGTATGGATAGTAACAATAAGCTATTGGTGACTTTGAAGAGAATTTTATCATAGTTTTCTGCCATTATTGGAGGGTTGATGAAAAAGGAGGCAAACCACAATAAAAATAAAAAAGAATAAGAAGTTGTTTTTAATAGACTAACTAATTTCTTATTCCATTTTTTTTGTTTCATACTTTCACCTTACTTCTCTATTCTAAGAATAGTATAGCATTAAAATGAATGAATAGGTATTTATTCAAATGTTTTATAGATTAGATATGATATTTTCATATAACGAAACATATAAGTCATACGTTCTATATAAAAATTTAATAAATTTGTTCCTCCTCTAATATCTTTTAGTTCATTTTCTTGTAATTGTTTCATAAGTTTCTCCCTTCATTATTCATATATTGGGAGAACTCTCTATTTCCTTTTATTTTTTTACGATTTGCTCATGATAGAAATAATTTTTGAAATTTATGTTGTTCTGCTGACAATACTCTTCAATCTCTTTGGCTAATTGACTCCAGTAAGTTTTATCTTTTTGATTATAAATTTTTAGATAATCTTTATAATACTTTGGATAGTTTTCTTTTATATAATCTAATATTGTTTTTTTATAAGCTCCTCTTAGGTTTAGGTTCTCAAACCAATATTCATCAATGTAGTCTTTTGATACTTCAATAATATTTTTCCAATCCGTGATGTAGGGGAAAATGGGAGACATAAATAAAATGGTTTCAATTCCATTTTCATGAAGTATTTTTAATGTTTCAAAGCGTTCTTTAATACTACTTGCTTGGTCCATGTCATTTTTAAAATTTTCATCAGTGGTATTAATCGACATTGCCACTGTTACATGTTTTAATTTTGTTAAGATATCTAGGTCTCTTATTATTAATTTTGATTTGGTAGAAATGTTAATGTTACAATCAACATCAATTAATTGTTTTAGAATGCTTCTTGTTTTTTGATATTTTTCCTCTAATTGATTATAACAATCAGTTACAGATGATAAGAAAATATTTTTGCCAATTAATTTTTGAACTTTGATTTTTTTGTCAGTATTTTTAATGTCTATGAAATCTCCCCAATTTTCTGTATGTCCAGTAAATCGTTTCATAAAACTTGCATAGCAGTATTTACAAGCATGAGGACAGCCGACATAAGGATTTATTACGAAATCAGACACTGGTAACTTTGATTTTGATACATAGTCGTTGGTTTTTATTTCTTTTATGATTAATTCTGGCATAATTCACCTTCTCTCTTGTTTCATTCTATGTAAAAAAGCTTGATTTTTCAAGGATTATTTGTTACGATGTCTATGTCATGGCGGAATTGGTGAAGTGGTTAACACGCCGGATTGTGGCTCCGGTATGCATGGGTTCGATCCCCATATTTCGCCCCATATTTGAATAATAACTCACAATAGTGAGTTTTTTTATAAATAATTCTTTAAATTTAGATGTAGTTTTATTATATCCATTAAAATAATAAAAGCGTTTATGATATCATACATTAGAAAATTCCACGAAGAAATTGTTGATGAGAATGATTCATTCCCATATCATTATTTGGATTATTTTCATTTTAATGATCTAATGAATACTTTATCCGTTTGTATAAATTAAATAATTAGAATTTCCAATTCTTGAAAAGCCATTTTTTTCATAAAGTTTAATCAAACGTTCTGTACGCTCTTTGTTTTTATAGTCCATTATTGATTCTCCGTCAACTGTATCAAATGGTTGTGCTTGGACGATAATAATTCCATATTCTATTTTTACTAAATACATTAAAATCTCAGGTAAGTTTTTTAATAAAAATGATGCGTATCCTTGTCCTCGAAATTTTTCTTCTACATAAATACGATCTAGATAATAAACGTTATTAAAGAGACTATAATATTCATCTTTTATTTCTCCATCTTCATCTAGTAAATATGGTATTAAACTTGCACTATCTCCATCAGGCATATCAAATACGTCATATAAACTTACGCCATTATTTTGAGCATAGAAGATATCAAAATATCTTCCATATATTATGGCAACTAGCTCTTTTGGACAATTTTCATCTTCATAATATTCTTCGGTTACTTTGTGTAGATTTATTCCTGAAAAGGTTGAACATATTTCCTCTTGATAATCCTGAAAAAATCAATTTTATCGTTTTGATCTTCTACTATAATTTCTTCTGCATGGGAAAATGGTTTAATTAATAATTCTGCTTTCATTTTAAATCCCCTGTTTCTTCTTTATTATATCATAAGTATTTATTCAACTATATGAAACAATCCTCTGATCTTTTTTGCTATAAGATCTTTCTTATTTTTTCTTGATCTTTCTTTTCTGCCATGTTATATTATCTGCGAGGTGGTAAAATATGGAAAAGCTTAATTTGAAAGAAGTTATTTATCAATGCATTTCTAATATTTTAAATCGTGAGTTAAAAGAATATGCTACACTTCAAGAAATTTATTACGAAGTTGCTACTTATTTAAATGCAGAAAATAATGAAATTTTACAAAGTCAGATTCGTGGAAGACTTCAAGAAAATTGTGATCAATATTCGAGTTTTATTGGAGAACCCATTTTTTTTACTGAAAAAGTACGATCTGGAAAATGGACTATTAAAATCACAAAGAACAAGTATGCTCGTTTTGCACACAATTCTTATTTAATAACGAAAGACCATTGGAATACTGTTGAAAAAGTAAAAGAAATTCCTCCTGGTTTTGTGGCAGAAGAAAATTTAGATTATGTTTATCGTGGAAAGTTAACTTATCTTTTAGGAAGTATTAGAGCTTCTATTATTTTAGAAGAACTACAGTTAATTCGCAAACTATTGAAAGAAAAAAATGGTATATATAAAAGTAATGATGGATATGGAACTGCTTTTGAAGTTTTTGCAATTTCTGTGATTCATAAGATTGAATATGAAGAATGTATTAATAAATATATTGTTCATGGAGATCAGGATGGGAAAATCGATGCAATTTATTATGGTGAATTGAAAACATTGTATATTTATCAAATCAAGATTGGTTCTATTGATGATATGGCTTATGAAAATATGAAAAAGAATTATGATTTATGTTTTCAAAAAAAGGAACCTGAGAACGGGAAAAATCTTTATCAATTTATTCAAAAGAATCATGAACTCTTTAAAGGACGTTCTTTAAATTTTAGAAGTGTATCGTCAAATTCAAAGAAAGATAGTAATTATAATCCTGATGTTATCTATCAAATGTTTTTTGAAAATAAGTTGTTACCTTTGAAAAATAATAATTTAACTCTATCTATTTTAAAGCCAACATTGCCTAATTCTTCAAGATATCAATATAACGTTTCCACTGATGGAGACAACAATTTTTGCTTCTTTATTAAAGCCTGTGATTTAGTTCAATATTTGTTTGAAGCACTTGGTATTGATTTTCGATCTTGTGATAAGGAGAGAATTGATATATCAAAATATTTTGCAGATAATGTTCGTGGTGTGTTGTCTTTGAATCATAAAATGGAACATACGATTCTTCATGAACCAAAGAATTTTGTTAAATTTAATAATGGTGTAAATATTACTGGAGAAGTTCATGATCATGGAAATGAGATTTCAATCATTAATCCTGTAATAAATAATGGACAACAAACGATAACTACTCTTATGAGGCTTGATCAGAACTTAGCAAATATTACGATTCCATTGAAAATCACGAATGAAGTTGATATGACAATTAAAGGAAAGATTTCACAATTTTCTAATGATCAAGTAAAAGTTAAGGCAATTGATATGTTGTCTTTAAACCCTTTTGTACGAGAAGTACAAGCTTATCTTTTTAATATGAATGTTTCTGATGATCAACGTTATTTCTTAGAAATCTATTCTTCAGGTAAGAAAAGCTACTATGATATTTTAGAAAAATTATATTTACCGACACACATCATTAAATTATCCGATTTTATGAAACTTTATTTTTCTGTTAAAGTTCCCAAAGATTTAGGTTTATGGAAAAATTCTCCTAGTTATCAAGTTGAAAATACAAAGGTAAACGAGTCTTTTGATTTTGATTTAGCGTTTAAAACTTGCGAAGCTATTGCTTGTTTTGATGTGTTTCTTCAGGATTTAGATTATAAAAAAGAAAAAGATGATTTTAAATCAGCAGATTTGGCTTTTAAATATTTATTGTGTGCAAAAAAGATGAGTGTTAAAGAAGCTGCTCAGATTATTCGCAATATCAATCAAACCTATTATTATGAATTGAGTGATGAAAAGAGTAAATTAATCGATATTTATAAGAGCCCCACTATTATAACTAAAATTGAAACGGAATATGAAATTTATATGAAAACGAAAAAGCAAAAAGATACTGTTTGATCTTTTTGTTTTTTTATGGGTGTAATTTTTTCTTATTGTATACTTCTTTTTTCTTTATCCAAAATAAATGAGAGGTTGAGATTATGAAAGATAATTTAAAGTTGTATCATGCAAAAAGGAATTTTTCAAAAACAAAAGAACCAGTGGGAGTTCATAAAAGAAAAGGAAAGAAATTACATTTTGTTATACAACATCATTTAGCGAGAAAAGATCATTATGATTTTCGTTTAGAACATAATGGTGTGTTGAAAAGCTGGGCAGTTCCCAAGGGTCCTTCTTATAATCTTTTAGATCGTCGCCTTGCTGTTTTGGTAGAAGATCATCCACTTGATTATCGTACTTTTGAAGGTACTATTCCAAAAGGATTGTATGGTGGAGGCA
Organism: uncultured Bacilli bacterium; assembly: GCA_910585915.1. Taxonomy (GTDB): domain Bacteria; phylum Bacillota_I; class Bacilli_A; order RF39; family UBA660; genus MGBC162267. Next base: position 12,257 of record CAJUGF010000039.1, read on the forward strand.
CAGTCATGGCTTGGGATGAAGGTTATTATGAATATGAGGGTGATTTTGCAAAAGATTTTCAGAAAGGTACCTTGAAATTTACTCTTTATGGATCCAGACTTCGTGGTAGATGGACTCTTGTACATTTTAAGAAAAACAATTGGCTTTTAATTAAAGAAAGGGATCATTATGCAGGATTTCAGAATATTTTGGAATTTCAAACAAGTGTGAGAACTGGTAGAACCATGGAAGAAATTGAAAATGATGTTTCAAAAAAAATGATTACTTCTAAGGTAAGGGGAATTGTAGACGGAATTTTGATTTCACACCCCCAAAAATTAGTTTTTAAGAATATTACGAAATTTGATATTGCTCTATATTATCAAAAAGTATATGAGCGAATGTTTCCTTTTTTGAATCAACGGCTCATTAGCACGATTCGTTTTCCTGATGGTCAACATGGAGAAACTTTTTTTAAAAAGCATTTGAATAATAATGATGTTGGTATTGGAATGGTTCATGTCAAGTCTTTTAAAAGCAAACGAAGCGATTATTATTATATTAAAGGTATCACAGGGCTTTTGTCAGAAGTACAACGAAATAGTTATGAATTTCATCTTTGGGGAAGTCAGGTTGGTGATTTAGAATGCCCAAATATTATGGTATTTGATTTGGATCCCGATGAAGGTATGGGCATTCATCAAGTTCGTCAAGGAGTACGTGATTTAAAAAGTGTGTTAGATGAGTTACAGTTGATTTCTTTTTTAAAAACAAGTGGCGGAAAGGGGTATCACGTTGTTGTTCCTATTTATTCTTTAAAAACTTGGGAAGATTTTCGTGATTTTGCCCAAAATGTTGCTAAATTGTTAGAGACCAAATGGCCTCAGCGTTATACTAGTAATGGGAGAAAGGAAAAAAGACAAGGAAAAATATTTATTGATTGGATTCGAAATACTAAAGGTGCTACGAGTGTTGCTCCCTACTCTATTCGTATTCGAAAAAAGGCTACTGTGTCAATGCCTATTTCATGGAGTGAGCTTGATAAAGTCAAACCAGATGAAATTTCAATTGATAAGGCTTTAAAACGTTTAAAAAGAAAAGATCCTTGGGCACATTTTTTTGATATTGATCAATGAATTATACAAATAAAAAACAGAGATTTCCTCTGCTTTTTCCTAAATTGAAAATTGAACCGCACCACAAGGTGTGGTTTTTTGATAAAAT
>CAJUGF010000040.1 GCA_910585915.1 uncultured Bacilli bacterium
TTCCGATCTAAAGGACGAGATAAACCCGTGGTACCACCTTACTTATAAGTATCTACTTATCACTTTAATTGATAACGGGACTCCCCGACTTAACTCCAAAACTGTAACTTCAAAATTGTTCCAGTCTTATTTCCACCAACATAAGATCTCTATATTACCAAACAATTTCTAAAAATTTCTTCTTCATTAATTAAACTTTATTCTAACACAATTAATTATTAGATGCTACCTTTTTTGTTGTTTTTCCACTACTCTTTTTTGAAGTTGTTTTTTTTGCTGCTGGTTTTGGCAATTCAACATTTTCTTTTTTTTCAAGACGATTTAAAATTCCCTTTAAAACTACAATACTCTTTTCTTTAATTTCTAAAGCTGCTTTTTCCACTACAGGAGTTCCCTTTTCTCGAGCAAGCTCAATTAACTCCTCAGCCTTTTCTTGAATAATAGCTGCTTTTTCTTTCACAATATCCATTGCTTTTTCTTTATCTAAATCCTGTAATTCAATTTTTAAATCATCAACTTTTTGCATCAAAAAATCTTTAACTTCATTATAATCAAGCTCTTTTACTTGATCAATCAACTCATTAGTTTTTTTCTTTAAATCTTCTCTTGTTTCACTTCCCTTTTTAGGAGCAAACAAAACACCAAGAGCAGCACCAAGCAAAGCACCCTTTAAAAGTGTTCCAAATCCACCTTTTTTACTCATTTTCTCTTCTTCCCTTCTTTTTTAGAAACAATCACTTTCTCTTCATCATTTTTTACGAATACCTTTGCAATAAAGCCCATAATCGCATCAATTACCTTATCAGTAACTAGCACAACTTTATCTGTTGCTGTATCGATGATATGGAAAAGACCATCCAAAGAATGAATCTTCTCTGTAACATCATCTACAACACGTTGTGCTTTACCTAGTAAAACAATAAAACGAACTCCTAAAACAATTCCTACAAGTAAAATTATAATTAATAAAATATAAATAACAATGGGTAAAAATTCTAACCAAAAACTCATCATTATTCACCATCCTCCCTATTTTCATACATCGAATCAATCAAATCAAACAAATCATTTTCAAGTGTCTCATCTTCCAGCTTTTCTTCTATCGTTCTTTTTGGATGATGATCCAAAACTTCCAATTCCTCTTGTGATGATTCAACTAACTCTTCTTCTATATTAAATGATGAATCATGTGAAATTGTCTCTTCCTTTTCAAATACCGGAATAATCTCTTCGCTAGAAGATGCTAATAATTCTTCTAATCCATGATTTGGTTCTACATACTCTTCTTCCTGATAAAAAGTCCTTACTGGAGTACTCAATGTTTTTTCAATATCCTCTTCTAGAGTACCAAAAGCTTTTTTTCTGACGCTATCCACATCAATAGTTTTCTTTTCTTCGCCACGAACAACAACATCTTCCTTCTTATAATTTTTATCCAAAACTCCATAAACTGGTGAAATTACAGGAGAAGGAGTAAACTTTCGTGTATCATTGCGAGGACTCTCATACATTTTTTTAGAACTTTTCGCTGGTTGCGTATACTTAGGTCTACTTACTTCCTTTGGCGCAGTTCGAACTCTTTTTGGTTCAATTGGTTCATAATCTACAATTGAACGTGCTCTAGGCTTAACTTCTCTAGTAGGCACTTCTGGAGAAATTGATGGACGTGGTTCCTCTTGCTTCACAGTATCAAATTCTTTTTCATCAAATGATGGAAAATTAAAAGTAGGTTCTGCTTTAAATAATTCACGATCACTTAAAATATCATCATCTTCACCATTAAAAGTCATCTTAACTGGTTCCCTTTTTTTCTGAATCTCTTTTTTTTCCTTTTGAACTTCTACTTTTTCTTCCGCTTCTGGAATTTCTATCTCTTCTTCTTCAAATAGTACATTCTTTAACTTATTTAGTAATCCCATGATTGCACCTTCCTTATTTGATAAAATCCGTATCTGGTACTTCATCCTCATCTTTATATTGATCATATTGTTCTACAAGTTCCAAATAATTACTTTCTGATTTTGCCGTTTCAAAAATATTGTATTCTAATTCATTGGAATTTAAAACATTATCCCCCATCAAACTCCCCAGAACAGTATCATTGTAGGTTACAGAGTCCAAAATTGCTATCGCATACGCAACAGACCCCTTTATATCCTTTTCAGCTACTATCACTTCTATTTTAGCATAATTATACATGATTTCAACAAAATATTTTCCATTCTCTAAGCTTTTAATTTGTAAATAACCAAATTTATTTCCATTCGCAATTTTAGTAGAATAATAATAATCTTTATTTTCTTCATACCCTTCTTTTACCTTATTAAAATAACTTACAACATCAACATATAAATAAAAAGGATATTTTTCATTATACACAACTTCATTATAATCGTGACTATTAATTGTTTTCATTCCACTAGGAAGATAATACTTATACCCAGTACGATAAACATTAGCTAAAGAAACAGTACTACTAATTCCCCTAGATAAAATTGTTTCAATTGAATCATTTTGTATCTTAGAACATCCAGATAAAAAAAAGACACAAATAATTAACAAAAGACCCTTCTTCATGGAATGCCTCCAAACTTAAACAAAATTATATCAAAATTTCTAAAAACTAACAAGCCAAGAGAATTTTTTTTACACCAACAAAGAAAAAATGAAAACAAAAAAACTTTACATATACCAAAAATCCAATTTCTATAAATTTATAATCTACTCATAGATATTAACTTACACCCCAGTAAATACATTACAAGTTTAATATCGCTTCTACATATATTATTTTCCATTCTTCTTTGCTTCCAAATAATAAATAGGTTGTCCCATTGCAGAAAAACGTTTTTCATATTCTGTCATAACATTAGGAATATCAGTTTCATGCAAATTCAAGCTTACTTTTTGAAGAATATAACCATTCTGACTTAAATCTTCCAAACTACTTGCAAACAAAATTACATTATCAGTTTTTTGAATAATTGTTGCATCATTAACAAATAAACCATCATAAATCTTTAAAAAAGTAGAACTAGTAAGACGTCTTTCATGATGACGATTTTTGGGCCAAGGATCTGAAAAATTTAAATAAATCATTTCAATATCATGTATCAGTATTTCTGGTAATCTCTTAGCATCCATACAAAAAAACTTTAAGTTAGAAATATGTTCCATATTGGCCTTTTCAATAGCTCTAACCAAAACACTATCATATTTTTCTACTCCAATAAAATTAATATTTGGATATTTCTTAGCCATTTCAATTAAAAAGCTTCCCTTTCCACACCCAATCTCCAAATGAACAGGACCTGAACCAGAAAATAAAGAAAGAATTTTTCCCTTATAATCAAAAGCATTCTCAACAAAATAAGAACTACCCCTTAATATTTCCATTGCATTTTTTACATTTCTTAAACGCATATAATTCACTTCTTTCTATTAATTGCATAAACTAACTATGAGAGGAATGATTTAGTTTGAAAAAAGATCGAAACGCCTTTTTTGAAAGTTCGAATATGAACATGGCTTTTACTACACCTCAACCACAAATGATGCCAATAATGATGCCTATGGGAGCACAAGCTCAAGCAAGCCAAAGTTTTTATCAAACCAATACCCCAATAATGACCCCAATGACTCCAACTTACAATACAACAAACTACAACGATTCTAACATAAACGAATTAGAAAGTCGAATGGCAAAACTCGAAAGAACAATCAACCGCTTAGAAAATCGCATTAGTAAATTAGAAGGCACTACCATTTATTCAACAGATAATTATGAAAGCTCAAGTAGTGGAATGTATATGGTCTAACTTATCTTACCAAAGGTAAGTTTTTTTATAATTTTATCTAAGTATTCTTGACCAAACACATCACTTAAAATACCCATTCTATAGCTAAGAAACAAATATACAGATGCTCCCACTACAGAAATAATTGAAACATTCAAAATACATGACCACTTATTAGCAAGATTAACAGGAATTAAAAAACGGAATAATAAAACTACAGCAATCATACTTCCTAAAGGAATAAGTAACTTTTTTAACATATGAATTACTGAACCATAGGATAAACCATGATCCTTTTTTAGAATAAAAAGAGCTAAAAAAATACTAGAAGAATATCCCATAATTGTTGCAACACAAGCACCAATCCAAGGAGCTAAATGAAATTGATGAAACAATAACATCATGGGAATATCCAAAAGTCCATTTAAAAAGAATCCCAAAAGTGAAGAAAAATAAACTGCTTTAAACTTATTTAAGCTTTGAAGCGTTGATGAAGTAACAGTGTATAAATTAAAGAACAACGCTACAAAAATAAAAACAGAAAAAACATAAGAACCCAAGTCACTCTCTCCATAAAAAATACTCCATACAGGTCTAGCAAGCAAACAAAGTCCAAACACCATTGGCAAACATACCACCAAAATAATTTGTAATGCCTTATTAAATTTAAAATTCACTGTTTTCCATTTTTTCAGCGTAAAAGCTTCTACAATATTAGGAATTAAACTAACACTCATTCCAGCCGCAACAGAACTAACAATCATAGATATCTTTCCACCCCATGTAGTAATCGAAGTTGTCACAAATTCTGCCGTTTCTGCATCAAATCCTAAAGAGCTTAAAGTTCTTAAAATAAAAACCATATCAATAAAATTATAAATCGATACTGCAATATCAATAATAATAAATGGCACAGCATACATTACAATTTTTTTGAAAATTTCTTGATTACTGACATCATCAGGTTCTACTAATACTTCTAAATCAAGTTCTTTTTTATGTTTACAAATCTTCGCTAAAATATATAAAGTTGCACTAAGTCCACCAGCAAAAGCTCCAAAAACAGCTATACCAACTGCACTTTTTAAATCAAGATTTAGAAAATTTAATGTAATATAACTACCTGCTAAAATAAACAAAATTCGAACCACTTGCTCAATTAATTGACTCTTACTAGACTCTTTAATAATATTATGACCTTGTAAGTATCCTTTAGAAACACTCAAATAAGGGATAACTAAGATTGCAAATGATACACATCGAATCACAAAAGTTACATCCCCAATAGTATTTCCTCCCTGTAAATCTCCAAGAATCAATGTTGCAATTGTTTCTGCAAACAAAAACAATAAAATAAAAACAACAATTGATATAAAAGAAATTAATTGTTTTCCAATTCGATAAGCTCTAACTTTCGCATCAATCTTACCTAAAGTATTAAATTCATTAATCACTTTACTAACAGCAATTGGCAACCCTGCACTAGAAATATCCAAAAAAATAACATAAATATTATACGCATAAGCATACAATGCAGCACCTTTCACTCCAATCATTGCATAAAAAGGAATAACATAAAGCATTCCAAGTATTTTAACAATCACAATTGATAAAGTTGCGATAATGGTCCCTTCAACAAAAGAACTTTTCTTCATTTCAATCACTCATTCTTTAAGACATATATTACCATAGCAGAAAAACAATATACCTGTTCATCTCCAAACATGGTAGCAGCTACTGCATACTTAATATCAATTATATCACCCTTTAAAGTAGAAAGAAAATCATTTATTTTCTCTTCCAAATCATGTTCATGACCTTCATCAAAACATTTTACTTTCATAAGATTTCACCTTTTCAACTATAACAAAACATCTTGTCGAAAAAAGAATAATTATGTTAAAATCCAAACGAGGTAAAAAAATGAAAAAATACAACCATTTGAACCCCCTACAAAAGATGGATATATCTTTATAGGATGGTATGATGAAGAAGGAAATGTTTTTGATTATGAAAACATTACAAACAATATCAACTTATTTGGAAGATTTGGAAAAATAATCAAAGAATTAACAAAAAAAGCGAACCATCGCTTTTTTCATTTAAATTACAATATTAACAATTTTATTTGGTACATAAATAAACTTCTTTATATCATTACCTTCAATATATTTGACAATATTCTCTAAATTTAAAACTTTTTCTTTGACTGATTCCATCGTATCTTCTTTTGTAACCCCAACTTCGCCACGAAGTTTCCCATTCACTTGAATTCCAATCACAATAACATCATCCAATATCTTTGATTCATCATAAACTGGATACTCTTGATTATGAATACTATAAGCATTTCCAATTTCTTCCCATAACTCTTCAGTTAAATGTGGAGCAAAAGGTGCAAGCAATAATAATAATTGCTCAATATAAAATCTTGGAATTCCCTCATTTTCGATCTTTACAAGAGCATTAGTATACTCCATAATTCTTGACATACAAGTATTAAATTGAAACTTTTCAATATCAGTACGAATTGCATAAATCGTTTTATGTAATACTCTATCAATTGCTTCAATCATCTCATTACTATCTTTGATAGCATTCACCAAGCGTTCTACTTTGCTATAAAATTTAGAAATAGACTTAATTCCGTCATCTGTCCAAGGTCCACCATCAACATAATTAAACCCAAACATCAAATATCCACGCAACACATCTGCACCATACTCTTCTACATATTCCTCTGGTGAAACTGTATTGCCACGACTTTTACTCATTTTTTCTCCATCAGGGCCTAAAATAGTCCCTTGATGAACTAAAGAAGAAAATGGTTCGCCAAAATTTAAGTATCCTATATCTCTTAACGCTTTTGTAAAGAATCTAGCATATAGCAAATGCATACAAGCATGTTCAATCCCACCAACATACATGTCAACTGGTAACATTTGATTAATATAATCAGTTTCAAACGGAGCTCTATCATTTTTAGCATCTGGATATCTCAAATAATACCAACTAGAACACACAAAAGTATCTAAAGTATCAACTTCACGATGCGCATCACCACCACATTTTGGACATTTTGTATGGTAGAAAGATTCACAACGTTTCAAAGGACTTTCTCCATCTGGACGGAATTCTACATCCATTGGTAAAACAACTGGTAAATCGCTTTCTGGAACGCATACTACCCCACACTTATCACAATAAATAATTGGAATCGGAGCCCCCCAATAACGTTGACGGGATACTAACCAATCACGAAGTTTATAAGTAGTAGTTTTCTTCCCAAGCTTCTTTTCTTCTAACCAAGCATACATCTTCTCTAATGCTTCTTCTTTATTTAACCCATCCAAAAATTCTGAATTAATATGAATACCATCTTCAGTATACGCACTGGCATTATTATCAAAATCTTCTGAACTTTCAAGTACTGAAATAATTGGTAAATCAAATTTCTTAGCAAAATCAAAATCTCGTTCATCATGAGCAGGAACCGCCATAATAGAACCAGTTCCATAAGTTACTAAAACATAATCACTAATCCAAATTGGAATTTCACGCCCATTAACAGGATTAATCGCATAAGCACCAGTAAAAACACCCGTCTTTTCTTTTACTGTACTAGTTCTTTCAATCTCACTTTGTTTTGCAGCTTCTAACTTATAAGCTTCTACTGCATTTTTTTGTTCTTCAATAACAATTTTATCTACCAAAGGATGCTCTGGCGCAAGTACACAATATGTTGCACCAAATAAAGTATCTGCTCGTGTCGTAAATACTTCAAAAGACTCATCACTTCCACTCACTTTAAAAGTGACATATGCCCCATTACTCTTACCAATCCAATTCCTTTGTAAAACTTTCGTTCTCTCTGGCCAATCCAAAGTATCTAAATCACGCAACAATTCTTCTGCATAATCAGTAATTTTAAAGAACCATTGACTCATATTTTTACGGACAACAACTGTTCCACAACGTTCACACTCACCACTAATAACTTGCTCATTTGCAAGTACTGTATTGCAGGAAGGACAATAATTTACAGGAGCTTCCTTTTTATAAGCAAGACCATGCTCATATAATTTTAAAAACATCCATTGCGTCCATTTATAATAATCTTCTCGACATGTAACAACTTCATAATTCCAATCCCAAGATCCTCCAATTCTTGATAATTGTCCTTCCATTGTTGCAATGTTTTGCTCTGTAGAAATTGATGGATGAACTCCAGTCTTTATTGCATAATTCTCAGCTGGTAAACCAAATGCATCAAATCCCATTGGATGAAACAAATTGTATCCATTCATCTTTTTAAACCTAGCCCAAGTATCAGCTACTCCAAAATTATACCAATGCCCCAAATGTAATTTAGCACCACTTGGATAACTAAACATTTCTAACATATATAATTTTTTCTTATCACTATTTTTATCGAAATGATACAATCCACTCTCTTTCCATTTTTTTTGCCACTTCTCTTCTATTTTTTTATAATCCATAATACACCATCCTAATCTTTTTTATATTTTTTCTGTAAATATCTTCCATAAATCTCATAAAGAGCATAAATGAGGACAAAAAGTAACACAAATGCAATTACCAGTCGCCATATCATACTAGTTGGTATCATCATAATAAAAGAGGACACAAACGAAATAATAAAAGCATTAATAAAACTAATACTCCATCCAAGCTTTTTTAAATCAACTTTTTTTACATCTAATCGAAACCGATGAAGTAAATAGCTAAACTCTCCAATATTAGAAGATTTCCTTTTTTTCATCTTTCGTTTTAATAAAAATGAATAAACAAAAAACATAATGAAAAAAACCAAAAAAAACCAAATTAATTGATACATAAATTCATTCATAAGTATTCCCTTTCTAAAATAAAAAAGCAATAACATCCATAAGGACGAAATTGCTCGTGGTACCACCTTAATTCCTAGTAAATAAAACTAGCTCAAAAACTGGTAAGGAAGTTACTCCAACACATCCAAAAGCAAGTTCGTATTCTTCTTATGTTTATTTTCACCAACCATAAACTCTCTAAAAAAAGAATAAAATACTACTACTCTTTCTTCATCGCTTAAAATGATTATAAAAAAAAGAAAACAATTTTTCAAGTATAAATACATTCTATAACAATTAATTCAATTCAACTTTTTCCTTTATCCTCACTTGATAACTATGCTCTTTTACCTGATAAGAAACCGTATCTCCTACTTTTCTATGATACAAAGATTTTCCAAGAGGACTATTAATAGAAACATCTTGAATTTGATTTTCATGATTTAAATCAGGTGTTGTAGCTATTAATTTAAAAATTTCTTCTTCAATATCGTCTTCTTCATAAATCATATCTACTTTAACAATATCTCCAATATCTACTAAACGAACATCCCCTAAACTTTCAACAATCTCAATACAATTTAATTTTTGCTTCATTTGTGAAATATCTCTCATTAAAGCCATTTCCTTTAACTCAGCTTGATATAAAGTCGGATTATCATGCCAAGTATCTCCTTGATAAATTGCATCAGCTCCTTTATAAATTCGAAGTTCTGCAAGTTCTTTTTCTTTTTTCTCAATTTCTTTTAAATAATCTTCATAACCAGCTTGATTTAATTTTATCTTTTCTTCCACGTTAAATGCCTTCTCTCTTCAAAAAAGTAATTAACGATCCTTTGCAACTAAGTAAACCTATTATAACATATAAATATATTCTGTAAATAATTATCGTTTTACTCATAAACTATATTTAGATTAGGATGATTTAATGAAAAATAAATATAACTTTGGTAGAGATACCTACATTTATAACAACCAAGAAGGAGTAAAGATATCTAAATATCAAGTAATGGCCCCACCCCAAGAACAAAAAAACTTAGTAGGACTAGAATACTTAATGGACCCACTTCCTATTTTTGATAATCCAAATTATAAAGGAAGTGAAAAATTAAAAGACAAAGTAATTATTATTACAGGTGGAGATAGTGGCTTAGGACGTGCTGCTTCCATTGCTTTTGCTAAAGAAGGGGCCAATATCGTTATACCATATTATAATGAACATAAAGACGCCAAAGAAACTCAAAAGCAGATTCAAAAATATGGGAGACAATGTTTATTAATCTCTGGAGACCTATCAGATCCAACATTTTCTAAAGAAATCGTAAAGAAAACATTAAACTGCTATGGAAAAATTGATATCTTAGTTAATAATGCTGGCGTTCAATATCAATCGAATTCCTTAGAAGAAATAGACGATGAACAATTTGATTGGACAATGAAAGTAAATGTTTATGGTATGTTTTATTTGACAAAAGAATGCTTACCTCACTTAAAAGAAGGGGCATCTATTATCAATCTTACATCCATTACAGCATTTGAAGGAGATCCCCAATTAATTGATTATGTTACCACAAAAGGTGCAATCGTTGGATTTACTCGCTCCCTTGCCAAAAATTTAGCACTCAAAAAAATTAGAGTAAACGCTATCGCTCCAGGATTTTTTTGGACTCCACTTCAACCCAATTGTTGGGAAGCTTTAAAAATTCCTACCCTAGGTGCAAACTCTCCAATGGGAAGAGGAGCTATGCCCTATGAACTAGCACCTACATTTGTTTTCCTAGCAAGTGAAGATTCTAGTTACTTAACAGGTCAAGTAATTCATGTAAATGGTGGAGAAATCATGCCATAGTTGCTCCCTCAAAAATAACATGATAGAATAGAAAAAATAAAGAGGAATTACTATGGAAAACAAAAAATACAAAGTAAATAGAAAAGATATATGGGTTGGTGAAGTTTCTCAAACGGATAGAATATATCGTTATAATGGAGAAGGAAACTTGTTTCGTACAAAACCAGGTGAATTAAACACCTCTGCTTGGTTCTCTTATAGAAGTATGCTATTTGTCCCAGATGAAAATAGGATGTCAAATGATTTGCTATATAAAAGTCCCAACTATCCAGTACTAAATATTACAAATGATGACACTTGCTTAAATCTAGGTAAAAACAGTGTTGTAATAAGAGATATTTGCAACTTAGAAAAATTACTTGAATACTTTGGCTTTAATCAAGAATTAACTTTTGAAGATATAATAAAAATTAAACAAACATTTTTCACAAGATCCTTTGTAGAAAATAATTGTTATTTATTTGGTTTAAAAGAAGTCATGGCAGAAGATATAACCTTCTATAACAATAATAGAATAATTACAGACCCATTAGAAATAGAAAAAAGAAAAAGAGATTTTAGATACAGACAATTATCTGGCCACAGATTATTTACTAGCATTCCTGAAAAAATATTGCCCGAAGATTATTGGGATGTACTAATAGACAGAGGAGAAGATATAGAAATTTACACAAACTATCTTTTTCTCAAAATGAAAAATATGAAAAATGCTTTCACACCACATCCTGGTGAAGGAAGAATTAGAAAATTATAAAAAAAGAACCAGCAAAAGATGGTTCTTTTTCTAACATATGAAAAGATTAACGATAATTAATATTTTTATTTGTATTACCAGTGATAGAACATCCATTATTTGTAAAAGTACTACTACCAACAATGTCTACTCCTCCAACACAATTAGTAGTATTACATAAATTTGCGTTAATAATTCCACTATTCAAAATACATGTTGCTCCATTTACCTCTAAAGCTCCAATTGTACTTTTAGCAAAATTATTTGTAAAAGAACAATTAGTTAAGGTAATCTGAGCTTTATCATTAACAACAACCCCACCAGTATATATATCTGCTATATTGGAAGTAATTTTAACATTGTTAAAATTACCCAATGCATTGCTACCTGTAATATGAACTGCACCTCCACGACCTCTAGCATAGTTATTTGATATTTCTGCATCTTTAATAGAAATATTTTTCGTATTAGAAAAAGTAACCCCAGCGCCGTTATAAGATTGATTAGACTGAATTGCTCCTCCTTGCATCGTAAATGTAGTATCCTCATAAGAATAAATTCCTCCACCAAAACCATGATAAGTGGCTGAAACTGTTTTATTTCCAATAATCGAAGTATCTACTAAATTAATGTTCGCTCCACTACTAAAAATTCCTGCTCCCTCTTGAAGAGATCTATTATTTTGAATAAGTGAATTATTAGCATACAAAGTACTACCTGAAGTAACTATAATTCCTCCACCTGTATTATTCGTATTATTAGAATTTTGAATATAAGTATCATATAAAGTAAGAGAAGAATTGAAATCCTCTACATGGAGTAAAGTCCCCCTCGCAGCAACATTTTTTCCATCAAAAGTAAGAGAAGAAATTAAAACTTTATTTCCAGCATTAACATACAACATATCTCCCAATGTAAATCCATTACCACGAGAAATTGTATGATGAGTACTTCCAACATTTTGCAACGTTACAGACTTATTTTGAACATTAAAGCTAAGCTGATTATTTAACACAATATCACTAAGAAGATTTATAACACCGCCATTTTTTACATTATTATATCCAGCTTGAATCGTTGCTAAAGGAGCACTAGAACTTCCACAGGCACCATCATTACCACTACTTGATATATACACATTCTCATAAGCTATACACACAGAATGATCAGTTACATCACTCATCCAACCAGCAGTATCCTCTACTTTAAAATAAATAGTATAAGATCCATCTATCAAATTAGTAAAAGTATACATATCTGATGTTGAACTAACCCAATTAACACTATCTTTACTATAATAATAAGTTTTTATCTTACTATGATCATCATGAGCATTTACTTGAATATTAATAGAATTTCCATCACGCAAAACAGTAGCAGATCGTACAAAAGGTGAAACAATATCCACATAAAATGCTCCACTACATTGAACATCACTTGTATTTCCAGCATTATCTGTAACAATACTACAGACCCTCTGAGCACTGGCATTACTTCCAAATTCTACTACATAACTATTATTACTGATTGTTGCATTCGTTCCAGGTGTACAACTTCCATCAGTAGTAACACAATACTTAGCACTAGAAACTCCACTACCGTCATCACTTAATGATACCTTTAAACTTAAATTCTTATACCATCCATTATTTCCCA
>CAJUGF010000041.1 GCA_910585915.1 uncultured Bacilli bacterium
TCGTTGACCCACTAAATTTGAAGGAACCAGAAGATTCAAATGAATAAACCATTTACTAGCTAAACTTTTTTGAATTATTTATTTGTTTAAAAAATGACAAATCAAACTCTAAGTATATCATATGAATATCAAGGAATTTCGGTTACTTTTAAAGATCAAGATGCAAAGAAAGAATTTGAATTTTTAATTAGAATTTGTCAGGAAGTTGGAATTGATGAACCAAATATACAAACAATTCATCAATATTTTACAGAAAATCCAAATACAATAGAGGAAACAAATGAATTAATTTTATATACTCATTTAATGATAGAAACGTTAGCTTTAAAAGAACTTCATCTTGGTGATACTCTTGGATTAACATTAGATAATGTAAATGCCGAATATCAACAAAAAAGAGGAGATTTGATGAATTCGATAAAAGATATCAAAAAGAAAAAATCGGCTAAATTTGAGGAATTATTTATTAAATTTGATAGAAGTCATTATTTGCCAGTTGATCCAACAGATTATGATATATGTTTGAATTATAAAGAAACAAGAGAATTGTATGAATTGGTTCAACACGCTTTTCATATGGACCCAGGAAGAAAGTTAGATCAAGCTTTCGATGCAACTTTTCAATTAGGGGATCTCTATATTTATTCATTTAGTGGGAAACCTTACAATCCTCTTTATATGAGATTTTACAAAGCATTTATTCAACAATCTTGGGGCGAATTGAATAAACAGGTTTTAATAAGTTTATTGAATTCAGACGCAATTTTTGAGGTTTGTGATGCGTTAAATTCAAAAATATCAAGAACAATAATATATGAAAATAAAGGAACAAATGAACAACGTCAATTCCGATTCCTTCCGAAAGAAAGAATGGACATTCGAGCAGATGATTATATATCTTTAGCAGGAGCTGAACAAGACGGTGCAATGTATGTATTGAATAATCTAAAAGGAATTCTAACAGTTTTACAAAATTTGGAAAAAAATCATGAAAATGTTCAAACTTTATTCACAGTTGCTTTAATAAAATATATTCATTTTGAAAATAAAAACTGGTTTGATCCTTCAGTCTTTTCACAATATTTGAATATTTTATTAACTGATTGTGAAAAGTTTAATGTAACCAATTATAATGACCTGGTTTATGGTGATAAATGGGATGAAACGAGAAACTTTATTTTGCAAAAAGTATTACTTTGGAATAACGAACAAGATCAATGGACATTTAAGGCACAACTCAGACAAAAAGTGATTCATTCAATGGCACGACAAAAAGATATCAAAGATCTTTGTGAGAAATTATTAATGGAAAAGTTAACATTAGAATGCACCCCGATATCACCTGATAACGTACAAGATCAAATGAAAATGTTGGAAGAAATAGTCGACAAGAAAGGGGTTGATATCGATGATAGATACACAACAATTTGTACCATGTTAATTCAAGAAATTGCGGAAATCAATCCAGAAAGAGGTGCAGCTTTAATGAAAGGAAGTACAGACGAAAGAAATGTTGCCTTATTACATTTGAATATTTGGTATGTTATCCAAGATTACATTCATAATACGACAACTCCAGAAGATATCCGAATAAAAAATTGTGTTGAGCAATTTAGACAATATCCATACTCGTCAAAAGCAATAGAAAATATAATGAATAGTTACAACAAAAATGATAAAAATCAAGCTTATCGTCGAATAATTGGTGAAACTGCATATAATTTGTGTTTAATGAAAGCATATACTGGTGAAATAGGTTTGGATAAAGTGATAGATTTATTACCACAAATGTTTTCAAATTTAGATAAAGACATAAAACAAGAGTTACAAACATTTTTATCATCTGAACCCAATCTTGACCAGGATCAAACGTTATTTATGATTGCAAATGACAAGTTATGGGAAACTCAAGTATCAATGGAGGAATTGTATGCAAATAACCCAGATATTATTAACATGATGCACAAACAATGGATTGCTGAAAAAATAAAAAAAAGAGAAAAAATTTGGTTAGATGAGGCAAAAGCTGAAGAACAAGAAATTCAAAATGAAGCAGAAAATCAAGAAATTTTAGAAGAAGGGGTTCAACCAATACAATTACCTGAACAAGAATTGAATCAAGGGTCAACGGATCAAGAAAGAGGAAATAACGATAATCAATGGGAAAGATTTTTAGCTCAAACAAGAATCGAACAAAGAGACACTTGGCAACGTTATTTACAGGTTCTTCAAGATGAAAATCCATTTTTTAATAAAGACAATATTGAAATAAATCAATTTATGAGTATAATTGATAGAGAATTTCATAATATAAATATGAATTCAATAAAACAACCAAGTGAAATAACCGCACAATTAACAAAAGCTTATCCAGAAATGTATTGGATAATAATGATTGAATATATGAGAGCTTATTTAAAATGGTCATTAGGAACAAATGATCAAATAACAGATCAGGAATCAGTAGATGAATTGAATGGAAGAGGTTTTACAGAGCAATCAGAAAGATCAGTAAATCAGATGAGAAATGAATGGAATGGACAATTGAATGATTTGAAAGGGAAACTTGGAAAACTTTGGGAGATAGGATCTCAACATGAAAACTTAGGACCGGATAAAGATAGTTGGATAAATCAAATGGTTTATCAAGAATATCCAACAAAAAATGCATTAAGAGAATTTATTGATACAAAGACATTTCAAAATGAATTCTATCATGATTTTCAAGAATATGGAAATAAAACTTATGCAGAAATTCGAAGAGTTTTGGGAGCATTCAATTTTTCAGAGAAATATATTCAAGAATTAGCTCATCAATATTGGACAAATGATGATGAATTTAATGATCGAAATACTCGTAGCAGAAGAGATAAAATGGAAAATAAATTCAATAAAGAAGGTGGTGTGAAATCGCAAATTCAAAATGAGTTCAGAAGGTGGAGTACAATTAAAAATAATCGAATGGAAACAATAACTATAACAATTGAAAATCTAGTAAGAGCTGAAAGGATAACTCAAAATGATATGAATTCAGAAAGAACAAGATTAATTGAAAATTATGTAAATGGTGATAATTTGAGAAATGAACAGAAAGGTGAAGAGTTACAAAATATTAAAGAGGATTCACAAGATTATTTAGATCATCATAACGAACAAGCAATAACTCAAAGAATTCGACAATTGTATGATAATAATGGTATTGTATCAACAGACGAAGAAATAAGAACAAAATATGCAGAATATCTATCAAGTCAAAATAAAGACAGTTATTTATCTGAGTTAGGTAGAGAATTACTGCAAAGGCGAAATTCAGCAGTTACAAATTGGATTCAGAGATTCAATAATGAAATTGGAACAAAGATTGAAAATATTAATTTTATTCATGGAATTGTATCAAGTGTTGAAAAAGTGAATCTAACCGCTGTCAAACAAAGTTTTATTAATCAAGTTCAATCAACTCCTCAAAATGGTGAAAATCTATTTAATGAACTGAAAAATGATATGGAAAGCCGAGAAGCAAATGCAAAAGATCAACAAATAAATCATTATGGAAATCAAATTCATCGTTTAATATCAAATTCTGGTCGACCATTTACTGTTGAGGGAATTCGTGATACAGAGGTGAAACCGATTTTAGATATTGAAAATATTCAGGAGAGAGATAGAAAATTCAATGAATGGGTAAGAAATTGGGAAACAAAAGAACAATTAATTCAAACAAAAATTCAGAATTTGGAAAGAACTTATGTACAAAAATATCAAATAACAAATAAAGAAATTGATTCAGCATCAATTCTTCAACATATATTGAACAAAGTGGCAACAACTTACAATCAAGATACAGTTTTATCAAATATCAATGAAAAAATTGAAAGAAATACAGAAATTGTTAAAACCCTGAAAGAACGTTTAGAATTAAATAAATTAGAGGATACATTTCGAGAAGCATATGGTCAAGAATTTACACAGGCAAAATGGTATGATATGATTCGAGAACTTTCAAATCGCCCAATTAATCAACAAATTAACGCAATAAAAGCTCATATTCAACAAAAAAATAGAGAAACAGGAAATCTTATACAAAATGTTAATAATAAATTGACTGAGTGTTTTCAATCAGCATTTCCAGATTTCGATAATTCGTATATTAATGAAAAAGTAATTGAATTGTTATTCCGATCTTATCCTGAAGTTAACCGAAATTATTCACAATTAGAAGCAAAATTACAATCGTTATTACCTCAATTTAAGAAAATGGGAGAATTATTTAGAAAATGGAATTCTCAAAATATAAGTAATATCTATTTAGGAATGAAAACATTTCAAGATGCGGGTCATGAAGTTCCACGTTTATTTGAATTAGCTGAGGAATATGAAGTTCGTTTAGAAATAATTGAATATAATCCTTTGAATCTTCTGAAAATTACAAATGAGCCTGAAAACCAACAAAATCAAAAAATGAGAGAAGAATTAGAATTATTGAAACAAAAAAGAAATGCGATATTGAGTGATAGTAATTTTCGATTGAAAATTGATCAATATTGTCAAGGAAGAAACTCGGTTGAAAAAGAAACATTAATTAAAGAAATTGTTGGTCATTGTGATAGAGTTGAAGATGTTGATAAATTTATTGATGCAAAGACGAGATATATTGGTTTTGGAAAAAATTGGAGTCAGTTTCAAACAAGAGTCGATTTTGATAATTTTTATAAGAGCAATCGAGAGAGTTCAAATTTGAATTTGTTAATGAGATCAAATTTTGGTCAAATGTCACCAGAAGATAATATAAAAATTGATGAGTTGAAAGTATATTTATCAAATACATATCCAGACATTTTCCCTCAAAGTGAATGGTCATATATTCAAGAAGACAAATTTGAGGAAGACGGAGCTAAATTTTATGCATATTTGCAAGGTGAAATGATGTATCAACAAATAAGATTAATGTATCCTCCAAACACAATGCCTGCCACTTGGGATCATGCTCAATATCATTCAAATATATTCAAAGCATTGGATAAATTACAAAAAGAATTTCTAAGAAAAGAGCCACTTTATCGATCAATTAAAACAGATCGGAATTTCAATCTAGCTTTGAATGAATATAATGAGATTGCTCCAGATCACGAAAAATTAACTGCTGAAAGAATTTTTGCAACTGCTCGTCCAACAGATGATATTCTTAAATTAACACAGTCTTTACGTAATCAAATTCAATCAAAAATTAATTCTGTGGAATTCAATGATAGTTTAGAAAGAGCTATTCGTGAAGTATGGAAACCACATTTTCCAAATGATTTCAAAAGTGCTGAAGATTGGAGAACTGAATTTGGTGATAATTATAAGGCAAGAAATGCGATTTTAAAATTAACTCCGGGTTATCAATTTTGGGCAAATGTTAATCCTCATGAAGAGGTAAATTTAAAGAATTATATTGTTAGAAATGGTGGAACAATTGAATCGGCTTATCAAGCGTTAAACAATTTTTATAGTCAGTATTATCCGATTTATAGTCGACAATGGGTAGGGAATCCAACTTTATTACCTTATTTAACAAAATACAAAAATAAATTTGGAGGTTCTGAACAATCAGCGTTGTATTATTTATTTGGAAAATTTTATGGAGATTTGAATAGATGTTTACAATTCTTCGCAGCTTATGAAGGAAATCAAGAAATCGAAAATATGAATGGAAGTCAAAAATATTCAGATATTAATTCATTTTTGCAAACAGTTGTGAATCAAGGTGATGCAGTCAATCAATCTACATTTTTAAATAATATTCAATCAAGTGTTACCAATTTTTCAAATTCAAAATCAAATTGGGAATCAAACACTGATTTTCGAAATCATGTTTTTTATCTAGAAGCATTGAAAGAGGAAAATAAAACAGGGTTGAAATATGATTTTTCATGGGATGAAGACAAAATGTATAAAAATTATTTAATTCCATTAGCTAAGAAATATTACCAACAATTCGTTGGAAAAAGATATATACCTGATTCAAATACTAATAATTCAAATGTTTCAACAGAATACAATAATATTATTTTAGCCGCGGAAGATTATCGTAAAAAGAATGATGATTGGGAAAATTCAAATGTGAAATCAACATTAGAAAGATATCAAAATGAAGGTCGAATAAATTCAAAAAAGAGTTATGAAGATTTGAAAGATGAATTTGAAAAACCAGCTGATGCAATGAAATATTTAGAAATTGAGAAAAATAAGAAAACATTATTGGTGGCTCTCGGAAGAAATGAAGACGAAGAATTACCGAGAGGAGATGTAAATTTTGCTCCATATCACGATATTGACGAAAAAGATTTAACATCAAGATTAAATTGGTTATTAAATTTTGTTTCAAAAATTGAAGATGAGAACACAGCTTCTTGGAATTCACCAGCCTTTTTGAAAATTCATTCTGATTATCGATCAAATCATTCCGACGATAGATCAACTCAAACAATTAATCAATGTAAAATCAAATATGGATTAGATTATGAATCAGCAAAAATAGATTTAAAATATCACTATTTATTAGAGAAATATCGTGAAGAATTTCAAGAAGATTATTCAATAAAAGAAACAGATCCAAATAACGATCAAAAATTAGCACATATTCATGAAATTGAAAAGTTATTGAAAAATTATAAAGATTATAAAGTAGATAATGAATTACAAATAAAATTAAATTGTTATAATGCAGAGTCGGGTCAAGACACTCTAAATCATTTATGGTTAGTGAAAAAGTTTAAAGATAATGTTCAATCAGCAAAAATTTATTTAGAATATTGGACATATGTTGGAAAAATAAATGCAATTACGTCAGATAATAATGATATAAAAGATGTACCAATATCTTTAGCCGGTATAACAAAATTGAAAGAGATTTTTAATAATGTCTCAAAAGATGATACGGCATTTCAATCAGTAAGTTTTCAACAATTATTAAATCAATATAATGATATTAAACATTCACATCATGATGTTACTGATATTAAACGACTTTATGGAAGTTATATAAATTGTACAAATGCAATGAAATGTGTATTGTTAGAACATGAACTAGAAACTACTTATCAGTTGTCAAAAGAGAATTTCCCTAAAAATTTTGATGGAAAATGGGAAACATATTTGAAAGCTTTAGAGAATAAAAAGAGTGAAATTGATATAAAGAAAAATTCAATACTTTGGGATAGTGAAGTTCGAAAATGGTATGATTATGCAAAAGAGAACGTTGATTCGACTCTTCCAACAATAGAACAAATGATGATCGATGATAAGTACAATAAAGATATTGTTTATTATAAAATTTTAACGAAAATTTGGGGAAAATTTACAGGGAAAGAATATCCAAATTTCGAAACTAATTATCAAGTAACAAATGCAAAATTAGCTAATAAAATCAATAATTACATAAAACGATATGAGAAATTTCGGATTGATGGTGACATTCAGAGACTATTAGTCAATCAAAAACAAGAAGTTTCTATAGATGATTTATTTAATAGATATATTGATTCTGATAATCCAGATGATGATGTGTTAGACGCTAGACGATATTTGCAAAATGAAATTTGGGAATCAGAATACAAAGCGTTTTGTGAAGAAGTAGGATTGAAACCAGATACAAAGATGAACACATTCAAAAATGAAAAAGAAAGATATAAATTTTTCGATTTGAAGATGAAAGAAACAAGAGATATTAAACCAAAATGGGAAAAATTAATGCCAGAAGTAGAACATTGGAATCGTTATCAAGAACCGAAAGATCAATTGCATAAATGGGAAGAAGTTCATAAAAAATATGACGGAAATATTGATAAAGTCTATGAAGAAATTGTATTCGAAAATAGAAAAAAGAAATTCGAGGAAGATTTTCCAGATGATACATGGTCTTCAAAATTATCCAAAAAAGATCAAATAGAAAAACTTGATGAGTTCTTTCGAATTTATAATACATATTATTATACACTTCCTAACTTCAAAAACACATTAGATGAATATAATAGAAGATTTAATACAGAAAAATTATCAGTTCAAGATATCGTTACCAAATATAAGACTGATTCTACGGGTTGTTTGAATATGATGAATTACAAAATATTGAAACTCAAATTACAAAAATTAGATAAAGATTTTAATGAAAAAGATTATGGAGAAAATTCGGAAGATATTAGTAAAATGCAAAGAGAATTAGAGAGATATGAAACAAATCAAAATCAATTAAAGACTTCAACAAATATAAACGGTCTCTATAATGAATATGAAGACAAATATAAAGATACTGCAAAGAAATTAGAAGATATTGAGAAAGAACAAAAATATAAAGTAAATAATGTTCTCAATTTTTTGAAAATTATGATTAAAATCAAAGACTTAGAAACAAAATATAAGAAAGTTTTTAATTATGAAGATCGTAAAAGTTGGGGTTCAACACCAAGTGCTCAATTCGAATATTTAGAAAAAATTGAAAAGAGATATCAGAAAGAAAAGGAAAAATTAGATAGTTTCAGAGGAATTGATAAATTAGTTGATTTATATAATGATTCACATGGTTTAACAGGTGATAATGTCAAAAGTATTGATGATATATTTGCAGAAAATGAATACCATTGTTATAAGACTTATCAAACATTATTATTAACGAAATACAATTATTTGAATCCCAAAGCTCCAAAAGATGATTCATATACAGGAAGTCCAAAGAAATTTTGTGAAGAATTGGAAAAAGAAATATCAGAAATTGAACGCGTTTATGACAAATTCAAAGGAAAAGATGGTTGGATGAAATTATCTTTGGATGAACGAGAGAAAATCATTCAAAATTATAAAGATGAAGATACAGGTAATTATAAAATTGAATTGCAAGGTGAATTGCAAAAATATAAGAAAATATTCAATCTTGATTTCCCCATTGATTCAACAATTAAACAATGGAATAAAGAAGGAAGAGATATCAAATATCTTAAAAATTACTTAGCGTATGTCAATAAATATTCAGAAAATAATGAATATCATGAATTGATAAACAAATATAATTCTAAAAATAAAGATAAGCCAATTCCAGCCGAGTATTTTACTCCTTATGATAAAATGAAATATGCTACCTTAGAACCTCTCAGACAAAGATATGAAACAGCATTCGGTATGGATATAACAATAAATCAAATGATGCAATATGCAAAATATTTAAAAACAACTTACGGAGTCAATTGGAGAGTACAAGATGAGAATTTAGATTTTGATTTCAATATTGCAAAAATCGCTAACAAGGCAAATATTGTTTGGAGAGAATATGAAAATTATTTAGGACACACGAAAAAGAATAGAGTTGACTTCGATACTGCAATAAAATCATATAAAACTCAAAATGGTATTGGAACGTTAACGATTCAAGATATGAAACAATTTATAAAAGAGGTGAAAGATTTATCAAAGAAATCAAAAACAGATTCGAAGAATAAATTAATAGATTCAATAGATTCAATCAATAAGAACAAAGATAAAGATCATCAAATTTCAACCGATATGTTGGAGAAGTTAAGTGTTAATTCTGATAATTTGGATGCGTTACAAACAATTATTGAGTTCATTCCTGATTATGAAAATCATTTTAATAAGAAAGTGAATCCAAATGATTTAAATAGTTTTCATGAAGATCCTAAGAATCCAAATTGGATACATGTCTTAGAAAAGATAGCATTTTTGCCATTAATTGACGATCATAATTCAATAGAAAAGAAAAATGGAAAAATGTCAAGAGATTCTGTAGAGAGTGTAGTTAAAAAATATATTTTGAATAAAGATCCAACAAATCCATTGAAAGATTCAGATGTTAAAATAGATCATATTAGACCTGCTTATGAAGAATATAAAAAGGAAGTCACGAAAGAAAAAGAAGAGTATTTCAAAACTATGTTATCAGAATATCATAAGCATACAGATGATTCTTCAGAAACATATCAAAATTTGGTTCAATTATATCCAAACTTAGATGATTTAGAACGATACCTAAAATTGAATAGATATATCTTTAAAACAAATAAGATATATAAACAACTCAAAGAACATTACAAGAAAGAACACACACCTTTGAAATATTCGGATTATCAAGATAAACCTGTGAATAATTTAGAGCCAACAATAATAATATTACAGAATTTAGAAAAAGAAGCTCAAAAAGAATGGGATGAAGAGAAGAAGAAAGACGATAAAGAGAAAGAACATAAAAAGAAGGTTGAATTAAAACTAAGTGATTTGAATTCGATGAGACGAAAAGTAGGATTAACTGAAATTGGATTCGAACGTTATAAAAATATGGAAACCGATACTGCATTATCTGACATTAATAATATGATGAATGAAGCAAGACAAAAAGAATCTGAAAAGAATTCAAATAACAATACATCTGTTGGAATTGGTGGTGCATTAAGAAATAATTTCATAGGTACAACAATGAATAAACCTGCAGCAACAACAACACCAGCAACAACGACAACGACAACAACAACAACGACTGATACGAATACAATGCCTACAATTAATGATGGAAGTGAAAAGAAAGAAGAAAGTGTATGGTCTAAAAATTATGAAGGTGGAATAACTAGTTTAATTCAACAAAGTGCAAAAGGTATATCAATTAGATCATTATTAATGGAACAACAAAAGAAAAATAAATTAAATGGAAAAACATCAATAATGTCTCAATTTAATGAAAACGCTCCTCCTAAACCTGTTGTACCTTATTCATCTAATTCAAATACTAATAATTTATTTTCATCAAAAACAACAATGACAGAAGAGAAAGAAACACCAATTGAAAAGAAACCGATTGTAAGCCCAATATCTGAAAAACCAATGACATTAACAAAAATTGAACCAGGAAAGAAAATTAACTTATTACCTACGAAAGTTGATCAACCTGAAGTGGTCAAAACCAAAAATAATATGATACAAGTTTTACCAAGAAGAGGTCGAAAGAATTTACCTTTACGCTTTAAAGCAAAAGAAGAAATGGAACAACAACAAAAAGCAATTGAAAAAGTTGAAGAAGAAAGTGAAGAGGTTGAAATCAAACCAAAGAAACCAACAATTAATACAAAAGCTAAATCAAGTAAACAATTTAAGAAACAAAAATCTGAAAGAACGAAACTCTTAAAGAAAAATTCAAAAGCTAAAAAGAAGAAAGATGATGACGATGAAGTTATTTCAGAAAAGAGTACAATTGATAAAGAAGATATCTCAAAGAAAAAGACAAAGACGAAACCATTACAAAGAAAAGTCGATGCTATTGTACCAAAACCAACAATAACCCCAATCCCTGAATCAATTCCAAAAACAATCCCTGAATCAATTCCAAAAACAATAACAGAAGAAAAACCAGCAACCGAAGTCAAACAAATTCCGAAAACATCTGAAATTCCAAGTGTAATTCAAAATAATCCTCAATTAATGAAATATTTTAAGTAAATAAATGTTTATTTTTATTTTTATCTTAAAAATTATGAGTAACGCAGATATAGGTGAGTTAAGAAAATTATTACAAGAATTAAAAGCTTCAAGCGGTAAAAAACCAGAAAAGAAACCAAGAAAATTATCAGCATTAAATAAATTTAAGAAATATG
>CAJUGF010000042.1 GCA_910585915.1 uncultured Bacilli bacterium
GATCATCAAGTGCACCACTCTTAACATTACAGAAAGGTTATAATAATGTTAAGAGTGGTGGAAATATTATTCTTCTTAATAATATAACTGCGACTAGTCAAGCAAACTTTAATACTAATAATAAAACAGTTAATTTAAAGAGTAATGGAAGTAGTGTTTTTCAAATTGGTAGAGGAAGTAGTTTAACTGATTCTATTATGGTTCTTTCTAATAATAATACAACTAATGTTACTAATATTAATTTTAATGGAAATAAAGTTAGTGGCAAGAAACCATTGTTAGTTAATACTAGTGGTACTTTAAATTTGAATAGTGGAGTCATTGTTCAAAATGCTGTAAATACTACTGCAGATCAAGGTGGAGGTGTTCAAGTTACAGGTGCAACTTTAAATATTAATGGTGCTACAATTCAAAGTAATCGATCTCAAGATTATGGTGGGGGAGTTTGGGTTTATCAAGGAACTATGACTATGAATAGTGGTCGTATTTATGGTAATTCTTTGTCTATTTCAAGTAGTTGGGGTGGCGGAGTTAAAATATCTGGGTCTTCTGTTTTTCATTTAAATGGTGGTAAGATTGAAGCTAATAATGCTAATAAAGGTGGAGGAATTTCTGCTCATGGAAGTTCTTTAATTGTGCTTAAGGGTGGAGAAATTTCAGGAAATTATGCTGATTCTGATGGTGGTGGCATAGCCCTTTTTACTGCATCTACAGTTGATATGCAAGGAGGAGAAATTTTCAGTAATATGGCTAGTAGAGGTGGAGGAATTTATGCTGGAACTAATGCTAAAGTTTTTCATACCAAAGGAGAAATTCGAAATAATTATGCTTCTGATCAAGGTGGAGGTGTTTATGCTATTAGTAGTGCTGCTTATAACCGCACGGGAGGTACAATTACTGGCAATTCTCCAAATGATTATAATAAATAAATTAAAGGTTTAAAGAAGTTATAAGCAATAGTGCCTTAATTATTGTTTATATTTATGCATTAAATTTTGAAATTATTAAATGTAGTTTTATTGTTTTAGGAATATTTAAAAAAAGGATCTTCATTAAAATTTCATGAAGGTCTTTTTTTGATGATAAGTTTTATTGATTATTGAAGTGTTTATTTTGTTTGATACCCATTGTTTTACCTGAAGCTATAGTGATATACTTTATATGGTGATGATAAATGTCTAGAATAAAAAAAGTTTTTGCAAGAGAAGTATTGGATTCACGAGGGAATCCAACAGTAGAAGTAGAAGTAACTACTGAAAATGGTAGTTTTGGTAGGGCTATTGTGCCTAGTGGGGCTTCAACTGGAGAACGTGAAGCTTTAGAGTTACGTGATGGCGATCCTAAGCGTTATTTAGGAAAAGGTGTTTTAAATGCTGTATCAAATGTTAATCAAGTTTTGTCGAAACTTGTTATTGGAATGGATGTATTAGATCAAGCTCGTATTGATGAAGTATTGATTCAAGCAGATGGAACACATGATAAGTCAAAGTATGGGGCAAATGCGATTTTGGGAATTAGTTTAGCAGTTAGTCATGCTGCTGCTAATTATCAAGGACTTTGTTTATATGAATATTTAAATCGTACTGATGAGTATGTGATGCCTATACCAATGATGAACGTATTAAATGGTGGGAGTCATGCAGATAGTTCTGTCGATTTTCAAGAATATATGATTATGCCAGTTGGTGCTGGGTCTATTCATGAAGCTGTTCGTATGGGATCTGAAGTATTTCATTCTTTGAAGCAAGTTCTAAAAGAGAATGGACATGTTACCGCTGTCGGAGATGAAGGCGGATTTGCACCTAATCTTCCTTCTAATGAAGCCCCTTTAATGTATATTATGGAGGCAATTAAAAAAGCTGGTTATCAACCCTTTAAAGATATTTGTATTGCAATGGATGTTGCTGCTAGTGAATTTTATAATGAAGAATCTCATTTGTATGATTTAAGTAAGAGTGGTCAGGGATCTTTAAGTACAGATGAAATGATTTCTTGGTATGAAGAATTGATTCAAAAGTATCCAATTATTTCTATTGAAGATGGTTTGGATGAAAATGATTATGATGGTTGGAAAGTTTTAACACAAAAACTTGGAGATAAAGTTCAGCTGGTTGGTGATGATTTATTTGTTACGAATGCGTCTCTTTTACAGGAGGGAATTTCTAAAGGATTTGCTAATTCTATTTTAATTAAAGTAAATCAAGTGGGTACTCTTAGTGAAACGATAGCAGCAATAAAACTGGCAAAAGAAAATGGTTACACTGCAGTTGTGTCACATCGTTCTGGAGAAACGGAAGATACTACGATTGCAGATATTGCTGTGGCTTTTGGTGTTGGTCAAATTAAGACTGGTTCTTTATCTCGATCAGAAAGAATTTGTAAATATAATCAGTTAATGAGAATTGAAGAGAGACTTGGTGATAAAGCAAGCTATGGTCAAATTCAAAAGAAGTAAAAGGTGATGTTTTTTAGAATAAAGATTTTTAATATTTTTAGAATAATAGACATAGAAGGCTTATAAGAATTCTTTTTTCATTAAAATTTACATACTTTATTTTGAATAGACGAATTCATTCAATAATGTTATAATGAAGTGGCAAAAATAAAAAGGAGTGGTAGCATTGACTTTAGTTGGACTTTGGTCCATCTTTACCAAGATATTGGATATCTGTATTGTTTGGTTATTGTTTTATTTTATTTTAAAGAATATTAAAAACAATGTAAAAATGGTTTTAATTTTAAAGGGAGTTTTATTAATTCTAGCAATTGAAATTGTTAGTAAGATATTGAATTTATATACTGTAGGGTTGTTACTTGAATATGTTATTGAGTGGGGACCTATTGCGATTATAATTATTTTTCAACCAGAGATTCGTGGAGTTTTAGAGAGTATTGGACGAACTCACTTGTTAGGACGTCATAAGATATTAACGGTGGATGAAAGAGAACGAGTTATTTATGAAATTATGTCTGCTGTTGAATATTTGAAACGGAATCGAATGGGAGCTCTCATTGTAATTGAACGTGATGTTTCTTTATCTGAGTATATTGAACCTGCTACAAAGATTTATGCAGATGTATCTTCAGAACTTTTATGTAATTTATTCTTTCCAAATAGTCCTTTACATGATGGGGGAGTTATTTTAGAAGGAGACCGTATTACTTGTGCTGGTGCTGTTTTTAAAACAAGTATGAGTCAAAATATCAATAAGCGTCTTGGAACTCGTCATAGAGCAGCTTTAGGAATTGCAGAAGAGTCTGATGCACTTGCTCTTATAGTAAGTGAAGAGAATGGTCGCATTAGTATTGCTAGTAATGGTGAGCTTAGCTATAATCTTACTTTGGATGAATTTCGTATGAAATTGATTGATGAGTTAAAGCCAAAAACAGAAGTATTTTATGAAGCAGATGTAGCAAGAGAGGAGGGGCTAGAAGATGAGTAGTATTTTTAAAAAGATTGCTGGCTTTTTCTTAGGAATTTATCATATTTTAGATAAGTTTATTGTTACTCCTCTTAGTCGATTGATTTTTCATATTGGTGAAAAATTCAAAAATAATCCCTCAAAGATTGAAAAGTTTTTAAATCGTCCACATATTTTAATTTATGTTTCTTTATTTTTTGCTGTTTTACTTTTCTTTTTAGTAGATTCACAAGTTATTACTTTGGTAGAGAATGAAGCAGAAGTGTTGTCAAATCAACCAGTCAATGTTTTATATAATCGTGAAGCATATGTTGTGGAAGGATTAGTAGATCAAGTAGATATTATTTTAACAGGACGAAAAAGTGCTATTTATTTAGCAAAACAATTAGGGGATCATGATGTTGTTCTTGATTTGACAGATTATGAAGCTAGTGATACTGCAGTTCGTGTTCCACTTGTTTATAATCAAACTGTAGATAATATTAATTATAAATTGGATCCTTCTTATGTTACTGTAACTATTAAGAAGAAAGAAAGTAAAGTTTGGAATAATGTTTCTTATGAATTATTAAATGAAAATAAAATGGATGAGAAGTTGAGTGTTGATGCTGTTGAACTTGATAAGACTGAGGTTGTTATTAAAGGAAGTAATGATGCATTAGATCGTGTTGCTACTGTTAAAGCTTTAATTGATTTATCTGATAAAAAATTTACTGATGCTGGAACTTATGATATATCTGACATTCGTTTGGTGGCGTATGATTCAGAGGGAGCTATATTGCATAATGTTGAAATTGTTCCAACGACTCTTACTGGCACAATTACTTTAGGAACTTATTCTACAATTGTTCCGATTCAAGTGTTAGCAACTGGAGATTTAGTTACAGGTAAGGCGATTTCTTCTATTACAATTAATGGTAAGTCTAGTTATTCTATTAGTATTTATGGAGAAAAAGCTATTATTGATGAAATTAAAAGTGTTCCAGTCACGATTGATGTTAGCAATCAAGGAAACAATGGTGCTAAAACTTATAATGTAACGATTTCTAAACCAAATGGAGTTCGCCATATTAGTGAAGAGAATGCAAAAGTTGTTGTAAGTTTTGGGGAGGAAAAACAAAAAACACTTAATATTTCTGATATTGGATATCGAAATAAAGGAAATGGATTGAAAGTTAATTTGGTTGGATCTAATAATGTTCCAATTCAAGTAAAAGGTGTTCAATCAGTTATTGATGCTATTAGTGCTGATAATATTTCTGCGTATATCGATTTATCTGGATATGGTGTTGGAGATTATGAAGTAGATGTTAAGATTGCTAATGATGATCCAAGAGTTAATTATGTAGTTTCTTCGAAGGTCTCTATAAGTATTACACAGGAATAAAAAAGTCATAGCTTTGTGCTATGCTTTTTTTTTATTCTTTTCTTTTTGCTTTGTGATAGAATTTAATTAAGGAGTGATATAATGTTAAAGGATTATGAAATTGCTCATATGAAGCCTATGAAGGATATTCGTGAAATTGCATCTAAGTTAGATTTAAAAGAAGAGGATCTTTATTTATATGGAAAATATAAAGCTAAAGTGTCTTCTGTAGTTCATGAAGATGAAGGAAATGTTATTTTGGTTACTAGTATTAATCCTACTCCGTTAGGAGAGGGGAAGACGACTGTTGCGATTGGTCTTCATGATGCTTTGTGGAGATTAGGCGTTAAGTCTATGCTTACTTTACGTGAACCATCTTTAGGTCCTGTTTTTGGAATTAAGGGCGGTGCTACTGGTGGGGGTTATGCACAAGTAGTTCCTATGGATGATATTAATTTGCATTTTAATGGGGATTTTCATGCGATTACAAGTGCGAATAATTTGATTAGTGCGATGATTGATAATCATATTTTTCATGGAAATGCTCTACAAATTGATCCTTCTCGTATTTTTTTTGAAAGAACAATTGATTTAAATGATCGTGCTTTACGTGATGTTTCTGTAGGGGGGCAGAATACAAGATTAGATCACTTTACAATTACGGCAGCAAGTGAAATGATGGCTATTTTCTGCATGAGTAGGGATTTATTTGATTTACGAAGACGTATTGATCAAATTATTGTTGCTCAGGATTTGAATGATAATTATGTAAGAGTTCATGATTTAGGTATTACAGGATCAGTTATGGCACTTTTAAAGGATGCTATGAAACCAAATTTAGTACAAACACTTGAAGAAAATCCTGTTTTGATTCATGGAGGACCATTTGCTAATATTGCACCAGGTGTTAGTTCAATAGTTTCATTAACGATGGCTAGGAAATTATCACCTTATGTGATTACAGAAGCAGGTTTTGGCTCAGATTTAGGAGGATTTAAGTTTTTGGATATTGTTTGTAGAAAACAAGGAATAAAGCCTTCATGTGTTGTTTTAGTGGCTACTATCAAAGCTTTAAAGTATCATGGTGGCTGTGACCTCAAACATATTAAAGAATTGGATTTAGAGGCATTAAAAAAAGGGTTAGCAAATTTAGAAGTACATATGGATAATTTATCAATTTTAAAAGTTCCTTTTATAGTGACATTAAATCAATATGATACTGATAAGACTGAAGAGATTACTATAGTAGAACAATTTGTCAAAGATAAGGGGAGTACTATGATTCTTTCTAATGTTCATGAAAAGGGAGGTGCAGGAGCAATAATGTTAGCACAAGAAGTGTTAAAATATCAGCTTCCTTCGCTTGAATTGTTGTATGATGATGAAGACTTGCTTTGTGATAAAATTCATAAAGTGTGTGTAAATCTTTTTCATGCTAAAAAAGTTATATATGGTGAGAAGGCTCTTCAAAAATTAGAAATGTATCAAGCTAAATTTTCTAGTTATCCACTTTGTATTGCGAAAACACAATATTCTATTAGTGATCAAAAGGAACTTCTTGGATATCCTAAAGATTTTTCTATAGAGGTTCGAGATCTTCATGTTTCTGCTGGTGCTGAATTTATTATTGTTTATTTAGGAGATATTATGACAATGCCTGGACTTTCAAGATATCCTGCAGCTAATGAAATTGATGTGAATGATCAAGGTGAAATTATTAATATGTTTTAAAAAACTACCTTTGCGGTAGTCTTTTTATTTTATTGGATCATTTGTATAATGCTTGAATAATAACCAAATGTTAATTATTCCACATATTCCAACTAAGTCATAAATAATTTTTACAATTACGCTAGATTCTTTAAAGAGTGTTGTTACTAAATTGAAATCAAAGAATCCTATTAGTCCCCAGTTGATAGCACCAATAATTGTAAAGATAAGACATGTTTTATGTAATATTTCCATTATTTTCAATCCTTTCTTTTGCTTTTATTATTCCAATAATGTTTTCTTTTATACATGAATATTTTTTTAAAATTTCAAATATAGTTAATTAGAAAGAAAAGGAGATTGTGTTAATTGTGAAAAAGTTTTTGTGTTTGTGTAGTATGATATTACTCTTAGCAACAGGATGTGGGAAGATGCAAGCGAGTGATGTGGTAAAAGAATTTTCTGATCGTGTGAATAATTCTAAAAGTTATGTCTTAAAAGGAACTATGGAAATTTATAGTGATGAAGATACATTTACTTATAGTGTTGAAGCAAATTATTTAAAAGATAATTATTATAAAGTTTTACTTGTCAATCAAACAAATAATCATGAACAAGTTATATTAAGAAATCAAGATGCTGTTTATGTTATTACTCCAAGTTTAAATAAGAGTTTTAAATTTCAAAGTGAGTGGCCTGACAATAGTAGTCAATCTTATTTGCTACGTGCAATTATTAATGATATTACAAAAGATGCCGAAGTGTCGATGGAAGAAGTAGATTCTAAGTATATAATAAAGTCAAAAGTAAATTATCCAAATAATTCTGATTTGGCATATCAAAAAGTTACTGTGGATAAGGATATGAATTTAAAAATGGTGGAAGTGTATAATCAAAGTGATGTGGTAAAAATTAAAGTGAATATAAATAGTGTAGATTTAAAAGCAAGCTTGTCTGAAAATGATTTTAAATTAGAGGATTATGTTAAGGAAGAGGTTAATACCAATCAATCTAGTAATAGTGGAACTAATAATTCTGCTAGTCAGAAGGATACAACGAAAGGAAGTCAAAATGATTTAAAACAATCTGATGGAGAATGTAGTGAAGATGATGCAACTTGTAAAACAGATGATACTTGTGATCCTACAAAGGAAAAGTGTGAAACGAATAATAATACTTGTGAGGGAAGTAGTTGTAAGAATGCGAAAACAACTGGTGTATTAGAAGACATAGTTTATCCTCTTTATATTCCAAGTAATACTTATCTTTCTGGGAAGGATAAGGTTGATACTGATAATGGGGAAAGAGTAATTTTGACTTTTGGTGGAGATAAAAGCTTTGTACTTGTTGAAGAAGTTGCAAATGTTAGTTCAGAATTTGAAATTATTCCTGTGTATGGAGATCCTTTAATGATTAATGATACAATTGGTGCTCTTAGTGAAAATTCTCTTTATTGGACAAGTAATCAAGTTAGTTATTATTTGGCTGGGAATGATTTATCTCAAGAAGAAATATTAAATATTGCACGCAATATGAATAATTCTGCAAGTGTAGTAAATACCAATATTAATGAAAAATAGATGAAAATTATTTGATGAATTTTTCATCTTTTTTCTTTTTAAAATTGATGAATTATGATATCATTATCATGATAAAGGGAGTATGTGATATAAAATGGATCAAAGGTTGCAGGCTTTATTTCAAGCGGTTCATTTAACAGATAAAAAGTATGGAAAGGGGACAACTCGTTGGATTCGCTATTTATATAATGGCGATGTTCAATGTTTTACATCTACTGATGGTGCTCGTAATTTGGTTTCGTCCTTACATTTTAAAGAAATGCAACAGTTAGTTGTTCAGACACTTTTTGAAAGGATTTGCTCTTATTTAGAGCGGGGAGCGTATCGTTCTAATAATGATGCTGCAAATTATATTATAGATTGGATTGGTAAGGAGAGTCTTCGGGTTGTTGCAGTGCAGAATACGGAAATTTCTCGTTTGTATCATGTATTTGTATCTGATTTTAAAGAATTTGAATCTTTATTTGGTAATGATGTTCCTTTGGAAATATTTGATGACCTTTTTTTACAGAGTCATAATAAAAATAATAAAATTGAAAATGTTGATGTCATTATATTGCTTTTAAAAGGATTGTGTGTCTATGCTAAAGGAGAAGATTTGGAAGTAGTTTCTAATAATGTTATTGATAATGAAGAATTTGAACGAGTTCCTTTTTTAGATCAAGATTTAGAACAGTTGATGAATGTGATTGAATCTTCTAAAAAGCATTATAGTTTTGAAAAAAAGGATTTTTCTTTTCCAGAATATTTAGAAACAGGAAATATTGATATTTTTTCTTTAGATCATGAGGCTAAACATATGCTTTATTCTTTGAATTGGGAAATTGTACGACTTAAAGCATTAAAACAAATGTTTCAAAATATGTTAACTTATTTTCAAAGCACTATTCCTTGGCAACTTCCTACTAATTATATTATTGTTCATTTTGTTGAACGACTTATTTGGGAATTTGAAAGTTCTAATGATATTTCTGATGTTTTTAATGAGGTTATTGATAATCTCTTTGCTAATGCTAAAAGGAATGCAGAAACAGTTAGTTATGCAGTAGATATTTTTGTTGGTAATATTAAACCTGATTTAAAGTATTTGCCAAAGAAGGAATTGGAAGAACAACGGAAAAATGTTTGTGATTATTTACAACGGTTATGTTTTTATGTTGAGGAACGTTTGAATTTATTAAAAGGAGAGGAGTCTTTTTCTTTCGATAATCAGGAAGAAAATTATTCTTAGATCCTTTTTTTTATGAAAAGAAGTTTGCAAAAGCACTTTTAGTAAGTTATAATGATTGTGGTGGTTTTATGAAGAAAAATAATAAAATAACTTATCATACAGAAGAACAGAAGGAAATGATACATTTTCTTATTGTTTTTGCAGTTGTACTTGTTGTTGTTTGTGCTGTGTATTTTTTTAGTAAAGTATTTGTTTTAGATCAAAATTTGTTTGATGTTTCTTATGAAGCTGGTGTTGTGAATTCTGAACGGGTGGTTGTTGGAACGTTATTCAATCGTCCTGAAAAAGAGTATTATGTAATTGCTTATGATGAAACTGGTAGTCAGGCTGTTTATTATTCTTCTTTAACAACTAATTATAAAAATAAGCAAACTGGTGCATTAAAGATTTATCATTTGAATTTAGATAATGAACTTAATAAAGATTATTATGTTAAAGAAGGATCTGGTAATAGCCAAGCAACTAAATCGTCTGAAGTACGTTTGAAGAATCTTACGCTTATTAAGATAAAGAATGGTAAGATTGATAAGTATTTAGAAAAATTAGAGGATATTGAAAAAGAACTAGCTGTAACTACAAAATAGGTTTTGCTAGTTTTTAATTTTTTGTTTTACACGAACAAAAGTATTCTTTTTCTTGACTTTCATAAATTCTTTCGATATACTCAGATTATGTTTTGTTTAAATAGAAATTTATTTTATATTCGTGTTCTGATATAATAAGCATAGTAAAAATATTCTGTATGAGGTGATCGTTTGAAAAATAGACATGGAATTCAATTGAAGGAATTGTTGATTATTGTGATTTTAACTTCATTAGTGACATCTTTGACTACAGGGGTTATTATTTATAATAATAATCGAATTACTAAACATATTAGTGGAAGTGATCTTAGTAATGATCAAGATTTAGAAGAGTTTTTAAAAGTATATGCATCGTTGGTTGGTGATTATTATGATGATATTGATCGTAAGAAAATGCTAGAGGCTGGTATTAATGCAATGTTTCAATATTTAGGAGAAGATTATACTGATTATTTAAATAAAAATGAAAGTGATGCTTTAGCAGAAAAATTAGCTGGAGAGTATCGTGGGATTGG
Organism: uncultured Bacilli bacterium; assembly: GCA_910585915.1. Taxonomy (GTDB): domain Bacteria; phylum Bacillota_I; class Bacilli_A; order RF39; family UBA660; genus MGBC162267. The sequence goes on from CAJUGF010000042.1 coordinate 10,409, forward strand.
GGTACAGATTATAGATCATAATATTATTTATAATGTATTTGATGAATCTCCTGCCAAAGAGGCTGGGTTAATGAAGGGTGATCAATTGGTATTAATCAATGGGGAAAATGTTAGTGAAAAAAATACCACTGAGGTTTCACGATTAATTAAAGAATCAACTGATTCTTTGCAGCTTGAAGTATTACGGGGTGAAGAAAAATTGTCTTTTTCTGTTAATGTCAGTACACTTTATGTTCCAGTTGTACAACAGCAAATTGTTTCTGATATTGAACATAAAATAGGTTATTTACAAATTACTTCTTTTTCTAATACAGTTGCAGCTCAGGTCCGCAAGGCTTTAGAAAAATTAGAGAATGAAGGCATTGAGTCACTTATTATTGATTTACGAGGAAATACAGGTGGATATTTGTCACAGGCGACTGATATTGCAAATATGTTTTTAGAAAATGGTAAGGTTATTTACTCCTTAGTGGATAGAAATGATACTAAGGAGTATCAGGATGATACAGATGAGAGTAGAAATTATCCAATTGTTATTTTAATGAATGATGGGACTGCTTCTGCATCAGAAGTTCTTGCGGCGGCTTTAAAAGATAGTTATGGTGCTAAGTTGCTTGGTGGTGTTAGTTATGGAAAAGGTAAGGTTCAACAAACGAGAACACTCGACGATGGTTCTATGGTAAAATATACTACTGCAAGATGGTTACGTCCTAATGGGGAATGTATAGATGGGATTGGATTGAAGCCAGATATAGAGGTGGAATTAGTTATGGATGAAAATCAGGAGAAAATGATTGATACACAATTACAAGAAGCTATTCGTATTTTAAATGAAGATTAGAAATGTTTATTAACATTTCCCTAAATTGAAAATTGAACCGCACCACAAGGTGTGGTTTTTTGATAAAATAAAAG
>CAJUGF010000043.1 GCA_910585915.1 uncultured Bacilli bacterium
GATCCTGATAGTGATGCACAGTATGGAGGGCTTACTTGGAGAGAAATAGAATCTAAGATTGCGGAGGATTCTGCTAATTTCAGTTTGATTTTAAATTTGACAGATGCCATTGCAGATGGGGAGGTAACTTATCGTTGGGTTTTTTCAACAGCTGTTGGACTTTTTCTAATTTATGTTATTGTTAATTTTTGTCTTGATCTGGCGGTTCGTTCAGTACGTCTTGCATTTTTGCAATTGATGGCTCCAATTCCAATTTTAATGCGAGTGTTGCCAACTAAGAATGATGTATTTAAAAATTGGCTTAAAAAAACAACTTCTTGTTTTACTGAAGTGTTTGTTCGTGTATTTATTATGTATATGGCCGTTTATTTTATTTCTAATTTAGATATTAATTGGGCAAGTTGGGGAGCAAATGGTCTTACAGCTGCTGTTGCTAATGTATTAGTTATTATGGGAATTTTAATGTTTGTGAAAGAATTTCCAAAGTTGCTTTCTGATATTACAGGAATTGATTCTGGAAATATTAAACTTGGTATTAAAGATTTTATGGGAAAACTTGGAGCAGGTGGTGTATTTGCGGCAGGTGGAATTGCTGGGGCTGGTATTACAGCAATGACCCGAAATGCTCTTCATGCTAAGCAAAATATGGATAAAGCTACTGGCTTTAAAGGAAAAGCAGCTGCTTTTGGTCGAGGGTTGACGTCTGTTTTGGCTGGTAGTGTTTCTGGTGCGGTTCGTGGAGGAATGGCAGGATATAATGCTAAGAATTTTTCTGATACTGTGAAAGCTGCTGGAAAAGGTGCTAAGGGTGCTACGGATGCTCGTGATCGTAGAGAAGCTTATCGAGCTGCTCATGGAAATTCTTTTGGTGGAGTTGCCAGTGGCCATATTACAGATATGTGGAAAGGTGCTAAAGAATGGGCTCAAGGTGGATTTGAAGCGGAAGAAGCAAAAATTAAAATGTATGATGAGTTATTAAAACGTAAAGATAAAGCAAAAGCAGAAGCAGAAGCTTTAATGAATCGCAATCCCACTAATGCAAAAATGGTAGCACATGATACAGTTCAGTATAACGGAGTTTCCGAAGAAAGTATCAATCAATTTACAAATATGTTTAATGGTCAAAGTCTTGGTACAATTAAGCAACAGATTGAAAAGATGAAAAAAGATGGTGTTGCAAGAGAAAATTTTATGCATACTGATGCAACTACTGGAGAGAAAGTATTTGATGAAGAAGCATATAATGCAGCAAGTTTAAAACGTAGTGCATTGATGAATGATATGGATGCTATGTATAAACAGTTAGAAAAAGCAACTATTATGAAACTTCAAAATGCTGCTTTTGATCAAAATTTAGCGTCAAGTATGGGTATCAATGATCCTAATAAATTTTCAGGAATTAGAACTGAAATCCAACAAATTCGAGATTATATAAGTGAACAAGGCGGAGTTAGTGGTCCAGGAATTGATCGTCAAATATCAGATTCTGATATTGGTAAATCAATGGACGATTTTATGACGGATGTTCAAAATGTACGAAATGCCAATGCACGTGATTTGGAACGTAAAAAACGTGATCGTGAAGCTCGTCAAAGAAATCGAGGAGGTTCTGGAGGGGGAAATAGCTAGAATGAATAAAGGAGTGATACTATGAATCAATATTTAATACCAGCGAATACAAAAAAATCAAAATTAATTTTAGGTTTTTTTACACCAATTGATTTAGCTGTATTTGGAGTTGGTTGTACAATTACGATAATGCTTTTGTTTGTGTTTCAATCGATGTCGTTTCAAGTTGCACTTTTGGTGCTTCTTCCAGCGGTCATTGGAGCATTTCTAGTAGCACCTGTGCCAAATTATCATAATGTTATGCAACTTCTTACAAATATTATTCTGTTTATTCTAAATAGGAAGCGATATTATTGGAAAGGCTGGTGTATGTACGATGGCAAAAAATAAGACACAAGATATAAGTTCTAAGTGGACAGAAGATTGGATTCCAATTCGTCAAATCATGAATGGGATGATTCAATTAGATAATGGGGAATATGTCACAGGTATCAAGATTGCTCCGCGTAATATTTTTATTATGGATCAAGGAGAGAGAGAGAATATTATTTATAATCTTCGGAATTTTTATAATTCAATTGATTATGAGTTTTGGTTGGTAGTAGCTGATCGTCCTGTTGATATTAATGTTTATTTATCACAATTACAGATTCTTTTTAATAAAGCACAAACAAATGTAAGTCGTAAATTGATACAAGAAGATATTAATAAGGCTAATATGTTTATGAGTGCGCAGTATAATGTAGTTGATACAGAGTATTATATTTTATTTAAAGAAAAGAAAATGGAGATTATTCAAAAACGTATTAATAATCTTATTAGTAATTTGGCTTTGTGTGGACTCAATTCTGCTCAAACTTCTAATAATGATTTGCGTGTCGTCATTGATAATTTCTTTAATGGGGGAGCTGCAAGTACATTTAGTGGGATGGTGAGTCCATAATGAATATTAAAGCACAATTAGCCCCTAAGGGGATTGAATTCAAACCAATGGATTTTATGATGAGTGGAAAGTACTGTACGATTTTAACTATTGTTAGTTATCCAAAATTTATTCAAACTGGATATTTAGCTAATTTAACGAATACAATGACAGGAGTTAAGATTGTTGCTAAACATATTCCTATTGAGTTATCGACGTTACAAAGTATGATTAATAAAGAGATTGCTGATTTAAAAGCACGTTATCAATCAGAGAATGATAAAACGATTCAAGAAAGAATTCGTCAAGATTATGAATCATTGGAGCAATTTATTCAAATGCTTGTTGCTACTCAAGCACGCATTTTTGATTTTCAAATGCATGTTATGATAGCAGCAGATACAAAAGATGAACTGGATCTTAAGAAAATCCAGGTTCGTAATTATTTGGATGCTCTTGGAATGAGGGGAATCCCTTTAATGTTTGAACAAGAAAAAGTTATTAAATCGATGATTCCTATTTTTCCAAAACAAGATATTGAGGATCGGGTTGGAACACCGATTCCTTCTGTAACGATTGCGGCAATGTATCCTTTTATTTTTGATAGTATTAAGGATCCTGGTAATAGCTCTTTGTTTGGAGTTGATGCCTCTGGAGGCGTAATTTTATTTAACCAATTTTTGTATCAAATTAAAAAGGAGAGTAATCGAAATAATGCTAATATTATTATTTTGGGAACTAGTGGTAGTGGTAAGTCAACTGCAGCAAAATTATTACTCCGTAATCATTTAAGAAATGAATATAAGGTAGTTTGTATTGATCCTGAAGGTGAACTTGAAGAGATGGCAAAAGGAATGGGTGGAGATTTTTTAGACCTTGGTAAGGGTGGAGAATTTGGAATGATTAACCCATTAGAAATTGTTATTGATGCTGATCCTAGCGAAATAGCAGAAGGTCTTGGATATACAATTTTGACGAGAACTTTACAAAATTTGAAAGCGTTTATGAAATATTATTCTCCTAGTATTGAAGAAGATGTACTTACAATGTTTACAGAAGTTGTACAAGATACTTATAAACGTTATAAAATCGATTTTGACACTGATTATACACAATTTACAAGTGCTGATTATCCAACGTTTGATGATGTATACGCAACGATCAAGGGTAGACTTCTTTCTATGACTGAGAAAACACATGAACGTGATGTAATGGAACGATTGGAATTAAAGATTCGTCCGCTTGTCAAAGAATTACGTTATTATTTTACAGGGCATACGACTTTACAAATTGATAGCGATTTTATTGTTTTTAATATTCGTGAACTTATGAATTCTGATGATAATATTAAAAATGCTTTATTTTTTAACATTTTAAAATATGCATGGGGCCTTTGTTTGGATCCTAGTGTTAACACTGTTTTATGTGTTGATGAAGCACATGTTCTTTTAGCAACAAGAAATGAGTTGGGGGCAGAATTCTTAGCACAAATTCAAAGAAGAAGTCGAAAATACAATACAGGTACAATTATTATTACTCAGCAACCAACAGATTTTGCAGCTCCAAATGTTATTACACATGGAAAAGCAATTTTTGATAATGCTGCTTATTATATGGTGATGAACTTAAAGAAACAAGCCGTTGATGATTTATCTCGCTTGATTGATTTGAATGATAGTGAGAAAGATATGATTAAATATTATAATCAAGGAGAAGCGTTGTTTGTTTGTGGTAATCGAAGAATGCAAATACGAGTTATTGTAACTCAAGAAGAGCTAGATTCTTTTGGTTCAGGTGGCGGATTGTAGTTAGTGAAAAAAGTTTCTTTTTAAGGTAAGACTATTTAAATTTTTTAATTGAATTTAAAGATAAACAGAAATTTTTAAGAAAGAGTAAATCATTAAGAAAATAGATTATTTATCTAAGATTTTCTTTGGTAGTTATTCTTCTTTTTTTTTGGTATAATTTTTATAAGTTAGGTGGTGATACTCTTGGAAGATTTTGAAGAAGAACTATTAGATCAAGATGCAGAAGAGTTAGAGCCATCGGTTGACGAAGAATCTCTTGAAGAAGTGGAAAATATTCCAAATGAATTTGCACCAACTGCAATTGATATTCCTGATAAAAATCCAATATCTATGAAATCTCCTGGTCAAGCAAAAGGCTTATTGGATAAAATTGCTTTAAAAAAATTGAAATTAATAAAAATTAAGCTTGCTATTGGTGCAGGAATCATATTTTTATTTCTTTTGTTTCTTAATATTATGATTTCTAAAGAAGTTGAAGTAAAATATGATTATATTGTTCCAACTTGTTCCCAAATTTCTGTTCATTTTTTGCATCGTTCTGAGGCTGATTTAAATTTAGAATTAGAAAATTATGTAGAAAGCATGGTTTATTCTTTGACCAAGAATATTCGTAATCCTAAAAGAGTACTTTATCAAACAGTTGCGGTTGCAGTACGAACGAATGCTCAAAAGCTTCCTAGTTGTACTTTAAATGTTTCTGATGAAGTTGATTCCTATTATACATTTGAAGTATTGACTTCTGATAATGATCGGTATGCAGAAATATCTCAAGCAGTTGAATATGTTGGGGGCCTTGTTATGGTTTTAAACCAACAAATTATGGATGTTGATTTTGATTCTTTTTGTTATCGAACAAAAGATGAAGAAACTTATACAATCTATAATCCTTATACTGGTCCTATTGTTCCAACGGAGTGGGTTATGGAAGAAGTTAACAATGAATATTACCGAGATTGTCCATGTGATCCGTCTGCTCGAAGAAGTCAATATCAAGCAAATACGTGTTGGGTACCAGAACGGTTTCCTTCAAAAGAAGATCAAGAAAAGGGAATTGTCTATTATTTGTATGTTGATGGTGGTGGATCTGGGAAAGGTTTGAGTGTATATACAGCACATTATTTACATTCTGTTCGTGGTTACCATGATGAGGATATTTTACGATATTTTTATCCTGAAAAATGGGAATATTATACTGTAGATGTTGATAAAGCAAAAGAGCTTGATGAATCAGGATCTTTATCTTGTTCTTATATTGATTTTGGCTCTACACCATTAAGTCGTGATGAATTTATTTCTTTAGCTCAGAGTTATTTGAGTGGTAAAAGCAGTCAAACTGCTCAATTGTTTCGAGAAAATGCTGGATTAATTTATGATTTAGGTGGAGAAATAGGAGCTAATCCAGAAATGGTTTATATTGTGGCAGAGAAAGAACAAGGATGGAATGATAATTCTTTTACCCTACGATGTAATAATTTTTATGGTATGGGTGTTAGTAATGGTACGAGTTCTGGACGTTGTTATACTAGTTTTGAAGATGGAGTAAGAGGAATGCTTACTTATGTTAAAGGTAAAGGTAATTTGGATAGTTTTACCAAAGTGTATTCTTATTTAGGAACTTATTTAGCAAATCCTGGGAGTGCAGGTGATGGAGGATGTTATTATTTAAAATTACCAGATATTTATGGACCAAATTATTCTCGTTGTAATTCTGGTTATTCGTGTTCTAGTAGTAATGGTGGGGCAGGTTGTGTTTTAACGACTGAAGCTGAGAAGCAAGCATATATTGATTGGCAAGCTTCGAAAATTTTGAAAATTCGTTCTAATATTTTTAATATTAGTGCTGAAGATTGTAGTGTGTCTGATTCTTTTGGAGCTAGTGTAGCTTTAGGAGATGCTGGAAGTGTAGGTTCTAGTGAACGAATGAAGTGGTTGTTTCCAAATGGTGTACCTAAAACGAAGGGGGAAGCTGAGGCTTATTTGACAACAATTTCTGTACCAATCGTTAATACTGAAGGTGGAAGAAGTAGTATTTCACTCACAGTTCATAAAAAATTAGCAAAAGAGATTGAAGCTATTTTTGAAGAAATGGCAAGTATTGGATTTCCTGTTCATTCTGCTAGTGGATATAGTTATCGTGAGATGGCAAGTGGAACTGGAAGTTTATCGCATCATAGTTATGGAGTAGCTATTGATATTAATGCTTCTGAGAATCCAGCGGTTTATCAGAGTGGTAGTGTTAATAAATCGAGTCCATATTATATAAATAGTAGAGTGGTTGCTATTTGGAAAAAACATGGCTTCTATTGGGGTGGAGATTGGAATAGTAATTACTATGATCCAATGCATTTTACTTATACAAATCATTAGTAAGGAGGTTTTTTTGTGAAGATTCTTATTCTTATTCTTATTTCCTTTTTGATTTCTGGGTGTAGTGTAGATTATCATTTGACGATTTCTGGAGATCAAATAAAAGAAGAAATTCAACTAAAGTCAGAAAGTTTGAATGATAGCAAACAGATTCAAGAGAATTCGTGGCCAGTTAAAGTTTTTTATGATGATGCTGATTTGGGAGAAAATCCAGAGAAAATGGATGGAGTTACTTATTATGTTGATGATTTATTTTTAGAAAATAATTATTATTATCGAAATTTAAGTTATACTTTTAAAGTAAGAGAGTTTTCTCGTGTGAATTCGATTCAATCTTGTTATGATCATTTTTATGTAACAGAAGATCGTAATAATGATACAATTACGCTTTCTACGAGTGCAGAGTTTCTTTGCATGCAGGATTTTCCAGATTTATCAGCGGTTCATGTGTTTATAGAATCTGAAAATCCTGTGGTATCACATAATGCGATGCAAGTTCATAATAATATTTATGAGTGGGTAATAGAAAGAGAGAATGTGGAAGCGAGTGGAATTATCTTTACTTATCATAAAGAAAAAGGGGCAATGGATCAGGAGGAAGTGGATCTTGGATCTCGTATTTTACTAGCAATCTTATTACTCATTTCGTTTCTTTGTTTTGTAGTTTTTATTATTTTCTATAATGTAAAAAAGTCAAGGCATTAATCAAATGAATATCAAATATTTGGTATTCTTTTTTTTGTTTTGATGTAGTATAATAAGACAAGAACAGGAGCGAATTTACTATGAAGTTTCGTGTGGCCCCAAAAGACTTTGCTATCTTCGTAGCATTTTGTATTTTTTTGCTTTATTTATGTGCGATTGCTGTATTAAATTTTACTTCATTTGCAAATGATGGTTCTTTTTATGGACTTAATCCATTTCCAGCTTTTGTTGGAGACAATTTAGTTCTTACTTTAGTTATGTTTATCATTGCTTTGATTATTATTTTTTCATCTGTTTCGTCTTATATTTTTGATAAGGATAAAAGTGCTAAACATTTAATTAGTTTTGATGAAAAGGAAGAAAAAGGATATTCTAGATGGGCAAAGGATAAAGAAATTAAAGAAGATAAAGGCGTTAGTCATGTAAAGCCATCTGATATGCATGTAGAAGCGGCTGGTATTCCTCTTATTAATAATGGAACCGATATTTGGGTTGATAATGGAGAATATCATAATTTGGTTATTGGGTCTACTGGATCTGGTAAGTCAGAAACGCTTGTTAAACCAATGGTTAATCTACTAGCTAAAAAAGGGGAAAGTATGATTATTACTGACCCCAAAGGAGAGTTGTATCGCTATTGTGGAAGTTATTTAAAAGAACAGGGGTATAATATTATTATTTTGAATTTTCGTGATCCGCAAAATGGAAATGCTTGGAATCCTTTAACACTTCCTTATCGTTATTATAAACAAGGGGATGTTGATAAATCGACAGAACTTTTGGATGACGTTGCTTCTAACATTTTGACGGATGCTAAAAGTAAAGATCCTTTTTGGGAGAAGAGTGCTGCTGATTATTTTTCAGGACTTGCTTTGGGGTTATTTTTAGATGCCAAAGAAAATGAAGTAAATTTAAATTCTATCAATTATATGAGTACAGTGGGAGAAGAGAGATTTGCCACTAGTAATTATATTAAAGAGTATTTTAATTTAAAGGGAGAATCTTCAAATCCTTATATTTTTGCATCAAATACAATTAATGCTCCAACAGATACTAAGGGTGGTATTACATCAACATTTCGCCAGAAGATTCGTTTATTCTCTTCTCGTGAAAAGTTATCTGAAATGTTATCTTATAGTGATTTTGATATGCGTTCAATTGGAACACAAAAAACAGCAATTTTTATGATTATTCATGATGAAAAAACAACTTATCATAGTCTGCTTACTATTTTTATTAAGCAATGTTATGAAACTTTAATTGATGTTGCTAAAGAAAATGGTGGAAAACTTCCATTTCGTACCAATTTTATTTTAGATGAGTTTGCTAATATGCCAGCGTTAAAAGATGTTGATTCTATGGTTTCTGCTGCACGAAGTCGTGATATTCGTTTTACGTTTATTATTCAAAATTTTTCACAGTTAAATGATGTATATGGTAAAGAAGTTGCTGAGGTTATTAAAGGTAACTGTGGTAATTTAATATATCTTATTAGTACTGAGATGGCTGCACTTGAAGAAATTAGTAAGATGTGTGGGGAAGTCAAAAGTAAGGATAAAGATAAGACAGCTAGTACACCACTTATTTCAGTTACTGATTTACAAAAAATGAAATTATTTGAAGTAATTATTAAACGTATTCGTATGAATCCATTTCGAACTAGATTGGAACCAGACTTTAAAATGGATTGGGGAATTACAAGAAGCATTGCCGAGTTTCCATTACGAAAAGAACGAGAGATTGGTTTGTTTGATTTAAAGAAGTATGTTTCTGAAGAAAAACGTAAGAGAATGATGTCTGATATTGAGAATCAATCAGCTAATGGCAATAATCCATCTTCATTTAATCCATTTATGCCAGGAATGCCAGGGATGGGAAATTCTTCAATGAATGCTAATCCTTTTGGAGGAAATCGTCAGCCAAATCCGTTTGCTTCGATGAATACTAATCCTTTTGGAGGGAATACGCCGAATCCATTTGCGTCTAATTCTTCCAATCCTTTTGGTGGGGGATTGCCTGGAATGGGTATGAATCCTGGAAGTTTGTCTAATGAAGATATTGATAAAATGATTGCAGATATTGACAAAAAATTGAAAGAATTAGATGAGGAAGAGGCAAAACAAAAAGCCGAAGCACATGCTTCACAATTAGAGTTGCCTAAGACTAATACCGAAATACAACCAAAAACGACTCCATTTGGTTTTATGAATCAGGAGCCATTTATGAATGAGAAGAAATTAGCACCTCAGGAGCCAGAATTTCCTAAGGTAAAAGAAAATGTTCCAGTAGAGCTTGATGAAAAGCCAAAAATTAATATTGATGCTGATAGTATCATTATGAATGATAATATTATTACTGATGATGAATTTTTTGATGATTTTTTTGGGGATGACTAGGGTAGTTGTCCTTTTTTCTTTTCTTTTTTTGACATAAAATACATTGGTGGTAAGGATGAGGAGAATATCGATTCATGATTATCATGAAAGTATGGGAACTTTAATTGATTTAAGTGATAAAGATGTTTATGAAAAAAGGAAAATTCCAGGAAGTGTTAATATGACTTATGATAAGTTAATGCTTCATTATACCGAGTATTTAAAAAAAGGAGTTCCGTACTATATTTTATGTACAAAAGGAATTCATAGTAAAAGAGCTGTGGCTATCTTAGAATATTATGGTTATGATGTAATACAGGTTTCTTTGGATTCTTAAAACAAGCATTGTTCGCTTGTTTTATTTTTTATTTTTTTCTATAATTTTGTTGAGGTAAGATTTATGGAAATAGTAATATTAATACTTTTAATTGTTAATTTATGTTTTGTGGGACTTTTGTTATTGCGAAATAATAATGGAACTGCTGATACTACAGAACGTCTAGGAAGATTTGAGACGAACGTTACAAAAGAGATTGGAGAATTTAAAATTGATTTTACTAATCATCTTCGTACTGATTTTGATAAATTGAATCAAAGTGTAGAACGAAAGTTGTTAGAAATTAACGATCGAGTGAATCAAAGGCTTGACGAAAATTTTGATAAGACGAATAAAACGTTTCAAAATGTTTTAGAACGTCTTTCTAAAATTGATGAAGCACAAAAGAAGATAGATAGTTTATCTACTGAGATAGTTTCTTTACAAAGTGTTTTAACTGATAAAAAAACGAGGGGAATTTTTGGAGAAGTTAATTTAAATTATATTTTAAGCAGTGTTTTTGGAGAAAATAATCAAAGAATTTATCATACGCAATATCGTTTATCAAATGGAGCGATTGCTGATGCGGTTTTATTTGCTCCAATGCCACTCGGAACAGTTTGTATTGATTCTAAGTTTCCTCTTGAGAACTATGAAAGAATGACTAATCGTGAGCTTTCAAAAGAAGCACGATCAGTTGCGATGAAAAGTTTTAAAGTAGATGTAAAAAAACATATTGATGCGATTCATGATAAATATATTATTGATGGGGAGACAGCAGCAGAAGCTATTTTATTTTTACCAGCAGAAGCTATTTTTGCAGAGATTAATGCTTATCATAATGATTTACTTCATTATGCTTATCAAAAAAAAATATGGATTACATCTCCAACGACTTTGATGAGTACTTTAACTACTATTCATATGATTATCAAAAATATGGAACGTGATAAGTATGCTAAAGTTATTCATGAGGAGCTTATTAAGTTAGGAGTAGAATTCGATCGATATCGTGTTCGATGGAGTGCTTTATCTAATCATATTGAAACAGTTCATAAAGATGTTAGAGAACTTAATATTACGACGGATAAAATTTCGAAACGGTTTGATTCTATTAATAATGCTGAGATTGATAAAGATCGCATAGAAAATTAGTTTTAGTGTTAGTAAATTGATAATCAATATAAATAAGTTTTATACTTCAAAAAGAATAGAGGTGGCTTGTTATGA
>CAJUGF010000044.1 GCA_910585915.1 uncultured Bacilli bacterium
ACGAATTAAAGTATAATGTTGAAGTAGAAAAAAAATTAATGGGAATGAAACTTGTTATTAAAAAGTAACTCAAATTACAATTTATGGAGTTGATAGTATATGAATAAAGAGATATTATTATTAAATATAGATAAAGTTCATACTACTGAAATGGGTATAGACAGAATTAAGAGAAATCTAAAATTAGATACAAATGATGTAGTTGAATATTGTAAAAATAAAGTTATTGATAAGAATTGTAATATATATAAACAAGGCAAGAACTGGTATTGTGAAATTGATAATGTAAAGATAACTATTAACTCATATAGTTATACAATTATTACAGCACATATTATTCACTAAATTATAATCTAGAGGTGTAAGATGGAATATAAAGAATATGGATCAAAGAATAATGATATTATAATTTTATTGCATGGTGGTGGTCTTTCTTGGTGGAATTATATAGATGAAATAGGATTGCTTGAAGATGAATTTCACATAGTTATTCCTATACTAGACGGACATTCGAATAGTGATACAAATTTTACTTCCATTGAAAGTAATGCTTTAGAAATCATAAATTTTATAAATGATAATTATAATGGAAAAGTAAAACTAATTGGAGGATTATCATTAGGAGGACAAATATTGTTAGAAATACTATCTAAAAATCCCAATATATGTGAATATGCTATTGTTGAAAGTGCTTTGGCAATTCCTATGAATTTTACTTATAAAATGATAGAGCCAACATTTAATTTATCATATTGTTTAATAAGTAAAAAATGGTTTTCAAAACTACAGTTTAAAAGTTTAAAACTTAAAAACAGTTTGTTTGATATGTATTATGAAGATACTTGTAAAATTACAAAAGATAATTTAATTGCTTTTATGAAGTCAAATTCTAGTTATGAAGTAAAAGATACTTTATCACATACTAGAGCAAAAGTTCTTGTATTGGTAGGAAGCAAAGAAAGACCTATTATGAAAAAATCGGCAACTAAAATTGCTAATTTAATACCAAATAGTGAACTTGATGTACTACAAGGATATTATCATGGGGATATTAGCATAAATCATGCAGATGATTATGTTGAGAGAGTAAAGAGATTAGTTCACTAAATTACAATTTGTTGAATATGATATTAAATTTGTAAAAGAATTTATACAAAATGTAAAAGCATTTTTATTTATAATATTTCAAATTCATAATAAAATGTTTTTGAGGTGAAATTATGACTTTAGGAAATAAAATTGTTGAACTTAGAAAAAAAAGAAATTTAACACAAGAACAATTGTCAGAAAAATTAGGTATAACAAGACAAACATTGTTCAAAGAAAAATATTTTATGTAACTTAGTAAATAAAAATTGTAACTTAGATATGCTATCTGATGATCACAATGAGGTGTTTGGTAAAGTATGTACTATATTAGAAGCAAATGATGAATTTGTAAAATTCTCTTTTAAGGATAAAAAGTATAGGATTTGTAATAGTGATTATGTTGATTGATATTGAGGAAAAGTTAAAAAAGTTACAAGTAAAAGAAAAACAAAATCATTTAAATATAGGTAATTATTTGAATAAGCAAGTTTATATTGTTTTAGATAATGAAAATGTAACTGATTATTATTTGTTTAACTCAGTAACAAAAACTATGGGCAAAATAATAGATTATGATGATACATGGTTTATATTTAGTTACTATAATAAAAATAAAAGAAAAAATATAACCCAATATCTAAGAATAAGTGATTTAAAAAGTATTAATGTAATCAGATAAATTTCAAGAGGTGTTAGGAATGAGCAAATATGAGCCATTATGGAGATATTTAAAAGTAAACAAGAAAGACAGTTATAAATTATCTTATGAAGAAATTAAAAAAATTTTAGGATTTGATATAGACCATTCCTTTTTGACTTACAAAAAGGAATCTAAAGAATATGGATATGAAGTAGGTAAAATATCAATGAAAGAAAAGATAGTAATGTTCAATAAGATATAACTAAACAATTATAATTTATTGAGGATCATATTTAAGGTTTATTCTTTTTTTGATTTAATTAAATAGAAAGACAAAAAATGATTTAGCAATATAATGAAATCTTATAACGAATGTTAAAAAGAATTGCTTGTAGCAACGATTTATTTATAATAAATTTTTTTTGATGAAAGGAGTTAAATATTAAAATGTTGAAAGAGAATATTAAAATATTAAGAAAACAAAAAGGACTTTCACAAGAGGAATTAAGTATTAAGTTAAATGTTGTAAGACAGACAGTATCAAAATGGGAACAAGGACTGTCGGTTCCAGATGCTGAAATGCTAATTTCTATATCGGAAGTATTGGATACACCAGTAAGTACCTTACTTGGTGAAAGTATTAGAATAGACAATCCAAATGATTTAAAAGTGATTTCTGAAAAATTAGAAATAATAAATTTACAATTATCAAAAAGAAAAGAAAGCAAACGAAAATTTTGGCATTGTACTTTTTTATCAATATGTTTAATTACAATAATAGTTTTTATTGGTATAGCAGTCATGGGTAATGCATTTTTAGAATGGGATTATAATAAGATTGAATATGCAGTTATAGGAGTGATTATTCATTCATTTGTATGGATATTTGTTAAGGTATCACCATTAATTTTTATAATTTCAATCGTAGGTGTTTGTTTAACACGAAAAAAAGAATAGATTTTAATATTAAGAGATTATCGCATTGTTGATAGTCTCTTTTTTTAGATGTATTTATCGCAAAAATATAATCAGACAAATTCAATAAATAATGGCGATTTTTATGCCCAAATTTTAAATGTTAAAAAGAATTGCTTGAAGCAACGGGCAGTTCTGAATAAAATGAGTGGTGAAAAAGGAGATAATATGAAAAAGTCTTTATTTAGAATTGCTGATGTATCAGAGCTAAGTATTGCATATATTTTTTGTTTTACTATAAATATACTTATTGAGTATATAAAAACTTTAGAAGTAGACTCTTACATTTTGCAAGTTTTTATACAAAATTTTATTGATTATCAGCTATTAATTATTTTATTATTTACATTTATTGTGTTTATTTTTCATTATCAAATGTTACAAAGAAAAAAAGAAGAAATATTTTGCAAGATACTGGTAGGAGATACTATATCTAATATTAGAATTTGGTATGTATTAGAGTGCTTAATTATATTAACATTTGTTTTTCTTCTTTCAATAATAGTAAATATTTATTTTAATTTTAATCTAACTAATAATATTTATTTAGTTTTAGTTTTTATCATATACATAATAGTTAGTGCAAGGAAGGTGCAAAAACATGAAAATTTTTAAGTTTATTACTACAAAAATCTTTTTAAGAAAAGCAATATTAGGTATTGGTCTGGTTTTATTACTTTTTATGTCAAACTATGTAACTTTTACAGTTGCAAGGTCAATCATATCAGTTGCTCAAGGATATGAAGAAACAAAAGATATAAATCAGAAAGATACATATATTGCTAATTTAGATCCAAATAGTCAAATTAATACAATCAGTGAAGATGAAATACAAGCAGTTTATGATTACATAAATGTTAATTTTAAATATGCATTTTATACTGATGGTTTTATTGAATCTGTACCCAAAATCGATGATACAAAAATATTATTTGGTTATATGAATGAAGAATATTACAATTTGTATAAATTCCAACTTTCACAAGGAAAAGATTTATATTTCGATTATCAATTTGATGACGAAATTCCAGTTTTAGTAGGAGAGGGACTAAGTAAAACTTACCCTGTGGGATCTAAAATAAAAATTGAAAAATCTATTATTGGACAGCCAATAACACTAAAAGTTCAGGGCATATTAAAGAAAAATGCATATCATTCAAATTATTATGCTTTAAATTCCAAAATATATTATAATTTTTCCATTCTTGTTCCTATCAATAAGGAATTTATCAATCGTGCAAATATGGATCTTAAATTGAATGGACTGATGGACTTAATAGTTATTAAATCTACACGAGATGAAACAATCCATTTAAGTAATTTTATTAAAAATAATTTAGGGTTAAAATTCAACTTTTTTAGCCAAGAGGAAAACTATGATTACTTTAATAACTACTATATTCAATCATTAAAAATTATGATCATAATCACTTTAATTTTACTTATCGTTATGACTTGTTTATCCCTTTGGAATGCACTTGTTAGTGTTCGCTTAATGTTAAAGGATTTTACAATTAATCTTTTAGTTGGGTTAAGTTATTCAAAATTGAGGCAAATATTTTATAGTTATTTTGGCTTGCTTTCATTTATTAATGTAATAATTATTTTTATAATTACTGCCTTTAGCAGATATGGATATTGGCTTAGAAAAGAAACTAATATTGCTACTTATGGATTATTTGGTTTGATAGAAATGGACTGGTTAGGTTTGCTGTGTGTAGTCATTTTGAATATTATTATTGTAATAATTATCAGTGAAAATATGTTAAGAAAAATTAAAAAAGTTCCAATTTCTTTGGGGGTGTTACAATGACAAAAATTATTGATTTAAAAATTAAAGAAAAAACCTATAAAAGTAAAAAATCGCAAATTTCAATATTAAATAATTTTAATCTTGAAGTTAATGTAGGTGAGAAAATAGCAATTATAGGAGAGTCAGGAGTAGGAAAAAGTTCGTTACTTAATATTATTGGTTTATTAGATGAAAACTACAATGGCGAATATACTCTTTTTGGAGTACCAACTGACACATTACACACAAGGGAGTTAGCAGAGTGGAGAAACAAAAAAGTTGGTTTTGTTCTTCAAGAATCATCACTAATTAATTCTTTAACAATTGAAGATAATATCAAGTTGCCTTTACTTTATGCTGGTTCTAAAAAGAAAGAATTTAAGGCAAAAGATTTTGATAACATAGTTGATACTATTGGTATTAAATCCATTCTAAAGAAAAAGCCACTTGAATGTTCTGGAGGAGAAAAGGCAAGAGCAGTATTTGCAAGAGGAGTAATTATGAGACCTCTAATAATCTTAGCTGATGAACCAACTGCTTCTTTAGATGTAGAAAACAAAGAAAGAATTATAAACTTACTTTTTAAAATGAATGAAGAATTTAATACCACTATTATTACTGTAACTCATGATTTAGAAATAGCGAATCGTCATGATAGAATCATACGACTTGAAAGGAGGAAATAAAATGGGATTTTTTGCAATGATTGGATCAATGTTCCTTGGAATATTTTGTATTTTTTTAGGAGTTCATTATCGAAAAAAACACCGTTTCAATCTAATTTTAATTCCAATAGGAATAGCACTTATTCTTTATGCGATTTATTTAGGATTTCCAAAATAAATTACAAGTATACTTTAAGATGTAAATAATGTAATATTTATATCTTATTTTTTTATGTTAATTATTTACCAAGAGTTTAAGTGAGAACGGCAAATTACGGAGGTCAAAGAATCTATATAATAAGCTTGATGAAATAATGGTGGAAACCGAAGAAGGTAGTATTAAGTATAGATATTGCAAAGTGTAAAAGTATGATCATGCTATCTACAGAGCATGGAGAAGTATGAATGTTCATGGAACAATTTCTAAATGTACACGAAAATTTAAAAAAAATGCCTATTTTCGTGATTTTAGTCGTGGTATAATATTTTTATCAATTTAGTATTGAAAAAACTTAGAGAGTCAATTTTGTAGTCGTAATTTGTAGAAATGATTAGAGGAAAAGAATATGGAAAAAATAGGACTTTCATTATTATATTTTTTTATAGGATATGTAGTTATAACATGGATAGGTTTTATTCATACTGTGTTTAATATTAAAGTATTACACATGAAATCTATGAAAGAAAGCGGAGGGAAAGGTGAAGGATTAGGAGAAGCATATAATAAAACAAAGCCATGGCATCCTTTATATAACTTAATCATTTTACCAATATTTGCTTATCTATATTTTAAAGGCCTAGATACAGTAACTTTATCAAATGTAATGTTAACATCTATTTTGTGGGGAACATCTGCAATAGTAATTGATTTCGTTGGATGGGTACTTATAAAGCACCCTTTATCGTTAACATTTAGAAGATTTTATATTGAATATCAACCATGGATAACCATAGTTTATTTAGTAATGTATGCAAGTCCATTTATTGCTTATTGGTTAACCAAAATTCTGTAGTTCAATTTGTAATTTGAAAGTTGGCGAATAAGAGAAGCAAATATTAAAATAATCTAATTCTATTGGTTAAAAATACACTTTCAAAACTGTAATTTTTATTTAAAAATCCAAGCAATATAATATTGCTGAAAGGAGAATTAGATATGGAAGTTTTAAAACTACAAAATCTAAAAAAATATTATGGTATAAATACCAATATTACCAAAGCAGTAGATGGCATCTCATTTAATATAGATCAGGGAGAATTTGTTGCTATTATGGGGGCTAGTGGAAGTGGAAAAACAACACTTCTTAATTGTATTTCAACTATTGATGTACCAACAAGTGGTTTTATTACTATTGGTGGTATTGAAATAACAAAAATTAAGGAAGATGAATTAGCCGATTTTAGAAAAGATAATTTAGGTTTTATCTTTCAAGATTTCAATTTGCTAGACACAATGACTATCGAAGAAAACATAGCACTATCTTTAATTGTAAATAAAGAGGACATAAAAGATATTGATAAAAAAGTGGAATCAATAGCAACGAAATTAGGAATCAGTGATATATTAAAAAAATTCCCTTATGAAGTATCTGGAGGACAAAAGCAAAGATGTGCTTGTGCTAGGGCTTTAATCAATAATCCTAAAATTATTCTTGCAGATGAGCCTACTGGGGCATTAGATAGTAAATCTTCTAGAATGTTATTAGAAACTATGAAGGAAATGAACAAAGAACTTAAAGCAACAATTCTAATGGTTACACACGATTCTTTTTCTGCTAGTTTTTGTGAAAAAGTGCTATTCTTAAAAGATGGTAAGATTTTTAATGAAATAGTAAAAGGAGAAAAAACAAGAAAAGAGTTTTTTAATGAAATTATTGATATGCTTACATTACTAGGAGGAGACGAAAGGCAATGTTAGGTAAATTAGCAGTAAGAAATGTTAAAAGAAGTGCCAAAGATTATGCAATATATTTAATAACAATCATTATATCTTTTTCGCTAATTTTTGCCCTTAACTTAATTTCAACTTCTGAAGAAGTAATGAAATTATCACAGGGATTATATACTTTTCAATATATAATGTATGGCATAAATGCTATTGTTTTAGGAGTAATTTGTTTTTTAATTAACTACACAACAAAATTTATATTTGAAAAACGAAGTAAAGAGTTTGGAATCTACTCATTACTTGGAATTAAAAAAAGAAAAATAAATAAAATGTTTCTTTTAGAGAGTTTACTCTTGGGATTTGTGGCACTTCTCGTGTCTATGCCAATCGGATTTGCTATAAGTCAATTTTTATCTATTTTTATAGTGAAATTACTTGAACTTCCTCAAGCAATATTTATTGAACTCAATCTAAAATCATTTGTTTTGATTTTTATCTATTTTGCACTTATTTATCTTCTAGTATTATGGCGTGCAAATAGAAGAATGAAAAAATCATCAATTAACGATTTATTAACACTAGAAAAACAAAACGAAAAGGAAATAACAAAATCCAAAAAACATAGAAACATTATATTTTTATTAAGTATTACTTTGGGAATTATTGCTTTATTTTTGTGGAATTTGAAATTAAAGCCAGAAGTTCTACAAGACTCTAGCATTATGAATACAGTTTTAATATGTTTTGTCCTTTTAATTATAAGTATATATGGAGTTATGATTAGTGTAGGAGATTTTATATTATCTGTTGTCTTAAAAAATAAGAAAATAAAGTATAGTAAAAATAATCTATTTATAGTAAGGACATTTAGTGCAAAAGCAAAGACAATGGGGGTTGTATTCGGAACTTTATCTATGCTTATTACTTTGGCTATACTATTTTTAAATATATCTAGTTTAAATAAAGGATCATACGATTATCAAATAGAACTAGATTCACCTTATGATGTTTTAGTTTCTGATAAAAAAGAAAATCTAAATGATTATTTAAAAGTAATTAAAGAAGATTATACAATAAAGGATGACTTTATTTATGATGTATATCAAGATAGGAATGCTAAATATTTAAAAATTTTTCCTGTGTATGAGTATAAAAGTGATGAGAAAAAATATGATTCAGTTATAAAATTAAGTGACTATAATAAGTTATTAGAATTAAGAGGAAAGGATAAAATAACTTTAAAAAACAATGAATATAGTGTAGTAGCCTATTTTAAAATTAAAAATGATGAAAATTTTAATAAAATAAATAAGATTACTTTATCAAATGGTATAGAATTAAATCGAAAAGAAATTATGACAAAAAACTTTTTTCCAAGATTATCTAATACAGACTATACACTTATTGTTCCAGATGAAGCAGTAAGAAATTTAGAAACAAATGAGAGCAATCTAGTAGTAAATACAGTAGAAAAGACAAATACTGCATTAAGAGAAAAAATTAAGACAGAGTTAAAAGATTATCTAACCTTTATGGATGATGATGGGAGAACGGTAAACACAAGTTACAATGTAATGGTTAAAGGAGAACTTATAGAAGAAACGAATACAATGACTATGATGATTTCAACAATTTGTATTTATTTGTCTTTTATTTTTATAGCAAGTGTTGGAACTATAATTGCTATTCAATCATTAAGTGATTCTAATAAATATAAGTATAGATATAAAGTTTTGAGTAATCTAGGAGTACGAGATGATAATCTTTATAAAACAGTACGAAAGCAGTTGTTAATATTATTTGGTATTCCTATTATATATCCAATTATACTTAACTTTTGCTTAATCACATCAATAAACAACATATATAAAATAATGCTTGATAGTAATACGATTTATTTGTCTTATTTTATAGGAACACTTGTAGAGTTTTTAGTGATTTATGCAATATATTATATTGCCACATATTTTAGTTTTAAAAAAAATATAAAAGAAGTCTAACAGTTTAGAGGGAGGTTAATAATGCAAATAGCAATAATTGAAGATGATAGTAAAATCAGAGAAGAATTAGAAAAATTATTAAAGCGAAATAAGTATGAAGTGATACTTATAGAGAACTTTGAAAATGTTTGTGGGGAACTCGATAATTATAATCCAGATTTGATTTTGCTTGATATAAATCTCCCTTTTCAAAACGGATTTCTTATATGTAAACAAATTAAATTAGATAAAAATATTCCAGTAATATTTGTTACTAGCCGAGATACGACAAAAGATGAACTAATGAGCATTGAAGTTGGAGGAATTGACTTCATTACTAAACCTTATGACACTATGATTTTATTAGAGAAAATAAAAAGAGCCCTTAACCTATCGAATCCTAAAAATTATAAAGAGATAAGTAAAAATGGTTATATACTTGATCTTCATTTATCGTTACTCAAAAAAGGAGATATGGAAGTAGAATTAACGCGAAATGAATTTAGAATTTTATATTATTTCTTTATGAATGATAAGCGAGTTATCACAAAGGAAGAATTACTAGATAAATTATGGAATGATAAGTATTATTTAGATGAAAATATTTTAATGGTGAATATAACTAGATTAAGAAAAAAAGCCAAAGAAATTGGAATAGATGATTTGATAAAAAATGTTAGAGGAAAGGGTTTTGTTCTATGAGATTTGTAACATTTTTAGAAGAAAAGTTTTCCTTTATAATATTCCAAATAATTCTTACAGCAATAATTACTGGAATTTTATATTTAACAAACATTCCAATTTATTACATAATTCTAACAATTATATTGCTAATAACATTAGTTATAGCTTATTTATTTATAGTTTATATTTTTAATTTAAG
Source organism: uncultured Bacilli bacterium (assembly GCA_910585915.1). Lineage (GTDB taxonomy): Bacteria > Bacillota_I > Bacilli_A > RF39 > UBA660 > MGBC162267. Next base: position 9,912 of record CAJUGF010000044.1, read on the forward strand.
AAAATATAAAAAAATTGTGTCATTAGTAGATAATTTAGAAGAAAAGTATTTAATAGCAGAAATATTAAAGAAGCCACTTAACTTGGAAAATAAAGCATACTATTATGCTTTGAAACAGGCTTGTAAAGGTATGCTTGATAAAATAAGCATAATGGAAAAAGATTTTTTAGATTATCAAGAATACATAGAGAGTTTTGTTCATGAGATAAAAACTCCAATTGCTGCATTATCTTTGACTTTTGCTAATAATCAAGATTTTCAATTAAAAAGTGAAATAGATAAAATAAATGAACTAACAGAACAAATCCTTTTTTATGTCAGGAGCAACAATACTGAAAAAGATTATTTTGTTACAGAACTTAATCTTGAAGAAGTAGTGCATAGTGTAGTTATGAAATATAGACAATACATTTTAAATAAAAAGATTAGATTAGATCTTCATAATTTAGATAATAAAATTTATGCAGATGAAAAATGGATAGTGTTCATATTATCACAAATTATTCAAAATAGTATTAAATATTTAGATAAGAAAGATAAATTGATAGAAATATCAAGTAAAAATAATAAAAACAATGTTATTTTGACAATAAGAGATAATGGATGTGGTATTAGTAAATCAGACTTAATTAGAGTGTGTGAAAAAGGTTTTACTGGAGTTAATAGAAAAAAAGAATATGCCACAGGAATGGGACTTTATTTATCAAACAAATTATGTGAAAAACTAGGATTAAGTTTGAAAATTGATTCTATACAAGATAAATATACTGAAGTGAAGATAATATTCCCTAAAAATAGTATTATTAAATTTTAAATAGATCTATTATGTGTAAATCATTATACACAAAAAGCAAGTGGAAAACTTGCAGAAATCAAAAAAACATCATTTGATATTTCTGCAAATTATAGTTCGTATTATATTATTGATGCAGATAAAATTAAAAATGGGGAAAATATAGAACTTCCATTAGAAAAAAAGATTAGGCTGTTTCAAAAAAGCAAAATATCTTTTAAAAACCTATTTGCGATGAAAAAAGTTTTTACTGGGAGTAGAGAATAGAGAGATCGGAAGAGC
>CAJUGF010000045.1 GCA_910585915.1 uncultured Bacilli bacterium
ACTATTTGTTGTTTTATGTTTATTTTTATTGAAAAATGACTGAAAATCAACAACCTGAACAAAATCAACAACCTGAACAATTAACAGATGAACAACTCCTTGCAAAATATCAAGAAGCAAAACAAGATTTATTAAATAATAAGGGTGGTGTTATAAGTAAATATGGTGGATATATATTTCCTGATGAAGATAGTAGACAAGAATTTGATTGGTTGTATGATGCATGTTGTAAAGTATCGAATGAACCACCAAAATTAAATACAGTAATTAATTATTATCAAAAACATCCAAAGGAAATAGAGAATGAATGGATTGATTTGATTGAATACACTCGAGTAGTTTTAGATTTTACGATTAACAGTGAAGTCAGAAATATTTATTGCCCTGGATTCGGTATTGCAGAAATTGATAAAGAATTTCAAATATGTAAAACCAATAATAAATCTCTACTGGATAGTTTGGAAAATTTTCGAAAATATAGATTGGACAGACTTTTTAAAGTATTTGGAATAGATGATGAGGAAATAAAAGAATGGAAAAGTAATTATCAAAGTGGGGGAGAATATCTTGGGTGGACAGAATTGGAAGCTGCTTTTTGGTGGAGTGTTTGTCAACGCATTTATCGATTTAATGGAAAATATGAAATTGATTATCTTGTTAAAATTTTAGAGATTAGAGATCCACTCGCAGATATTGTTTCATTTCGCGGAATCAGTTATCATCAAGAAATGGTCAAATTTTATTTAACAATGAAGGATGATATTCTGAATATTAATTTCAACATTTTGACTGGTTTAATTCAAAATCAAGATTTGAATACAATGGTTAATTACTTCAGATCAAAAATAACTCGAACAAGTCCGGCAGGAAATCAAATTATTTGTCCAAAAGAATTGTTTGACATAAGAGTATGGGATTATTATCAAGATGCAGCAAATAATACCATAAAAGACGTATTTTCAAAATTGAAGTTGTTAGAAGAAAAATTTATTGAGTTGGAAGCACTTGGATGGAAAAATACATATATTGTTTACACATGGACTTTTTATAAATTGAGAGAGCAAAACATTCGTTATCTCGAACCTGATAATGCAATTAATACATTTATTGATCTTACAAATATCTTACCCACACTCGGAACAGATGATTGTTTAAAATTATTATATGTTCCAGGAATCGAAACAACATATAATGCAATCGCTAAGCTGACTGATACACAAATAACTGCATTTAGAATCGACACTCAAAAATCTAAAAATTATCAAAGAATTTTAGAAGCTCAGAGAATAAAGAAAAGAGCAATTTATGATTTAATTAGAGAGATTTATGCTGTAAAAAATCCAAACGTACAAGGTCAATTAACAGTAGACCAAGTAGATCAAATTTATTATACAAAATTCAACGAAAGATATAAAAATAATCAAGATCCATCTCAAATAAATGAACATATTCTAGATGAATTACAAAATGAATATAAAGAAATATCTCCTGAAAAAGCAAAATTGAAAATCGAAGAATTCCAAAAACAGAGGTTATGGTCAAATGAAGAACTTTGGAGATTTTGTGTTATGTTTAACTATGCAAAAGGCATTGAGACAAGTGGAGATGCTGATATATTATGTGATTCGTTAAGTCAAGAATATGATTTGAATTATTATGCTGCTAATGAATTTTTAAAAGATACATTGGATCAATCAAATCCGATAGAAAAGGAAAAATATATCGAAGCAGAAATCGTAGCAATGCATGTTAATCTAATATTTATAAAAGAAAAGGATGGTTATTCTAGACAAAAATTTTGGTTCGGCTTTTATAATAATATCCCACAATTACAAGAAACAAAAGAACATGAAGTAAATGAAGCAATTCAAGGATTAGGTCCGCAAAATTTGACAGATGAGCAACAATTTACACAAAAACATAATTTGACAATGAAGTGGTATCGAAAAGAATATCAGAGAAAAAAGGATGAATTCAAGAAATTTTTAACAGATCATCCAGGACAACAATTTGAAACATTCGCAATTTTCCATGATCAATATCAAGAAGAAATGATGAAAAGAGAAAAAAAGCAAAATGAAGAAGATGAGGCATTTGCAAAAGAAATCCAAGATTCAATTGAAATTCCAGAAAGAAAATTAGAGGCTATCGTTCAAGAATCAAATATGGAAATAGAGAATCCAGAAAGGGTTAAAGAAATAAAAAAACAATCTTTGCTTTTAGAAAAGGATGAATTATTAGAAGAATATAAGCAAAAGTGTTTATCCTTTTTTGAGGAGAACTCATATGGTTTACCATGGATTCAAATATCGAATTGGGCAAATTTAGATAACGAAATATCAGGAATTCAAAAGTTAATAGCAGAGGAGACAATACAGACGATTGACGAATTACAAGCATGTATGAGTGAACATTCACGAAATATGATTGATAATTGGATAAAAGTGATTGGAAAATTTTATTTAAAATTTGAGAATAACATTCAAACTACAAATGAAACATTGGACGCAGAATTGGGAAAACTAACAATTGTTAAACAAGCAGATAATCATTATGCGAAAGATGACTTAGAAAAAATATTAACTTTATTGAATAGATCATTTCAAGATATTCGTTTAATCGTTAATGAAGAATTTGATTCATTATATCGTATGACAGGAAATACAACAAATTTAGATGCAGAATCATATTATCAGAAAAAAATAATTCAAAAATTAAATAATGATTTTATAACAAGAGGTGAAGTACCAACGAAAATAGAGGTTATTGAACAATTACAAAAAGGATCAGGATCAAAAATAGAAGAAGTAGAATTTCCACGATATCTTGGATTATATCAAAGTGCTGTGAACGAAATATTAAAGCCGTTTAATTTAAGTAAGAACAAGTTAACTGAATTTTATTCATTATTTGTTAAAGATGGATCTTGTCAAGCTTTGTTCAAAGCAGATAGAGAAAAACAATGGGAGAACAAATTAAATGAAACCTCAGAAATTGTTAAAAATTATCGAGATCGTTATGAACAATCGTTATCAAATCGAAAGAATATGATAAAGGATCTAATTCAAATAGAACAAGAAACAAGTAAATATCGTCCAAATTCAAATTATAATCAAGCAGTAAGAAAAAGTGAATTGGAAGCTCTTTATATAAACGGTGATCAAATTACAAAAGATTTGGACGAGGATTTATCTCATAGATTGAATTTCGCAATTCAAGAGAATGATATCGAACAGAAAGAAAATAAGAAAAAGAAGGTGTTGTCAATGTTAAATAGTCATGGATTACAAGTTGATGACGATACTCTGGAAAGATATACGGCAATGTATAATGATAAAGAAGGAAAACGAGCCGTGGAACAAGATATTACAAATGCAAAGACTACATTAACAAATAAATTAAAATCAGATGTACAATCAAAAATAACAGAAAATCTTATCAAAATTAATCAAATCGCTGAAAAAGTTCCAGGGGTTAGCTCAGTTGATGAAAATACAATCTTACAAAATGTTACAAATAAAATTTTATCAAATCCTAATCAAATAAATACAATTATTGATGAGGAAGAAGAGAAATGGAAAGAAAAGTTGGAACAAGCATTAAAACAAGAAAATGATTATATGTCAGCAAAAATCGTCGAGATATTAAGACAATCAAAGAGAAAATTTGACCAAAATGATGTTATACAAATAAGATCTCAATTTATTAAACAAAATGATATTCCGACTAAAGAAGCACAATTTGAAGAATGGCAAAGATCATGGATTGCTTCAAAACAAGATATTGATAAGAAAATGGGAGAAATAATAACAATAATAGCACAAAGAGCAAATCTAGAAGGTCAACCATTTGATCAACAGAAAGAAGAGAATGAAATATTTATAAAGGATATTGAATCAGAAACCGAACAAAGTAAAGCCTTAGAAAAATTACAAAATCGGCTCAATAATGAAAAATCTCTATTGAAATCTGTTCAAGATAAAAAGAAACTTGAGAATTTAAAAGTTCAAGTACAACATGCTTATGGAAGTGAATTTACTGATAACTTTTGGAATGGAATATTAGTCGATCAGAAAATTGAAAATAAAGAAGAGTATATCAAAGAATTAATTAAAAATAAGAATACAGAAAAAGGAAAAGAAGATGAGAATTTGAAAAATGCTATTAACGAAAGTTTTACAACTCTATTTCCTGATTGGGATATCAATCAGTATCGTTTTGATCATTTAGTTCAATACTTAGTTTTGTATACACCAAATGTAGAAACAAAAGCTGATTTATTAAAATATATGAATGATCATAAGGAAGATTTCTTCAGGGGAGGAATTGTAATGAAACGTTGGAATAAATATTCATATAACAATAAAAAAATAGGGTTTCAATCATTAATTGACTATCGTTATAATTTAGACGAAATCTTTAATATGTTAAAGAGATACCAAGCTGAAATTCAAATTTTCGAATATTCACCTATTAAAATTATTGAATTGAAAAATGTTTCACCTCCGTTAAAATCAGATGGTCAACCAGATTATAATCAAATTATAACTAATTACCAAAATATCGTTCAACAATACCAAAATTTAGAAAGACAAAAGAAAAATGATCAGGCCTTTTATCAAGAATTCAACGAACGAACAAAAAAGATTCATGACAAAGAACAAAAAGATGACTTATTCAAAGAAGTTGTTGGCCATTGTAATAATTCAGGAGATATTCAACAATACTTGAATGCACGAACTTATTACATTTCTATGGGTCATGATATGGATAAGTATTTTGATAGATTAGAATTTGAAAAAGTTTATAAAAGTTATGAAGGAAAAGAAAATATGAATTTAAAAATGGACGTAATCATTGGAAATACAAAAGCAGAAGATATTCCTCAAATCAATATGCTCGAACAAGAATTACATAATCTTTATCCAACTCGATTTACTGACAAGAGATTTCGTGATGTAAAAATGACTTATTTCCCTCAGAATGGTTCTGCATATAAATTTTATTTAGAGTCTGAATTAGCTTATGACAAATATAAAAAATATCATGAAAAACAAAGTCATTTTCCAACATTTATGGATTATTTTCAAAATCAGACAAATGGTGATTTATCAACTCATGGACAGTATTTTCAAGATGAGGTTGCAGATATCGAAGAAACAGAACGTGTTTTATCTTTGAATGATAACATAAATAACAAAATAAGAGAATTGAATGAATTTTTACCGAATGATGATCAATATTCAATAAAAAGAATAGCAGCTGCTTGGAGAAATAAAAATGTTGTTCAAGTTGGTGAATCTTTACAAAATATGATTAATAATCAAATCAATGGAAGAGATACGAATGCTAATTTGGATCAAGCTTTAATGATTTGGAAACAACATTTTCCTGAGGATCTCAAAAGTCCATCTGATTGGAGAATGGAATGGGAAGGAAATTATAATGCTATCAATGCGATAAATAAATTAGGTGCGTTGTATGAATTTTATTATAAAACTCATCCTTGGGAAGGTGTTAATTTAAAGAAATTTGTAAGAGAGAAAGCGAAGGATTCAATCACAGAAGCTCAAAAAATACTTCAAGATTATTATGATAAAAATTATCACAATTATTCTGTCACTTGGGATCAAAGTAGTGTGTTTCATGATTATCTTGAAAAATATTCAAAAGCATTTGGACGAAATTATGTTGAAGCTTGGGGACATTTGTATGGAAAATTCAATGGAGATTTGAATGAATGTATTGATTTCTTTGAGAGTTATGAAAAAGTGAAGAAAATAAATGAGAAATTTCCGAAAAAAGGTAATAAATTATATAACGACGTCATTCAATACTTTAATGAATACATGAAAATGACAGATCCAACAGTCAAATCTGCTTATCGAAAGAATTGGCAAGAGAAATATGATTCCTATAAGAAAACTTCAAAAACTTGGTCAACTGATAGTAACTATAAGAAAGCAAGAGAATTGTTAGCGAAAATAAAACCACAATATGTTTCTTATATAACTCAACCTGATTTAACTTGGACAAATGAAGAAATGTATGCAAACTATTTAATTCCTATTGTTTCAACATATTACAAACAATTAAACAATGGAAAAGATTATTCAATGACAGGTCAAGAAAAAGATTCAACATTATTTGATCAAATTTTGGCGAAAGTGGAAGAAAAAGAACAAGATGAAGAAACGTGGGGAAAATCAGATGTTGAAGCAACATTTGAATCATATAAATCAACAAATCAAATAGATTCAACATTAACATATAAACAATTGAAAGACAAATATAAAACTCCTGAAAAAGCTCGAATTGCTATTGAAATTGATAAATATAGAAAATTAATTAAAAATAGATTCTCTATATTTGATGAAGATTTGCCAGGTGATACTCGTTTTACTGGATATCATGAGACAGCCTTAGATTCAGAAGAAAGATTAGCTTGGTGTCGAAAATTTTATAGTCAAATAACACAAAATTATGCACAATCATGGAATTCACCTGCATTCAATGAAATTTGGCATAAATATCGATATTATCATAATGATGATGAACAAACATCTTCAATAGAAAAGACAGCCGCGTTATATAATTTTGACTATAATAAAGGTAAAACTGATTTAAATTATAAATATCATTTAGATTTATATAATGACACATTCAAGAAAAAATATACTGTTAAAACAAAGAAGGATAAATATATTTCATTAACAAGTGATAAAGCAGGTGAGTTGACTGATGAACAGAAAGAACAAGTGATAGATATTATTCAAACAGCTGTTCGTGGTTATAATCAATATCGAAGTGATGAATTTCAAAATGCGTTATTAACGCTTAATAGACATGCTGATCGTGAATGGACAATTCATGATATAGTGCTTGAATATGAAGATAACTATCAAGGAGCATTATTCTTTTGTCAATGTCAAACTTTGAAATACAAATTAATTGCTTTACTTCCAGATAAGGTCACAGAAATAAACGCAATTCCGAATTCAACGGATGGAAAGACAAAATTAGAAAAAATGTTACGTGAAGCTGAAAAAGATGAGAGGTCATTTTTCTCTGTGACTTTTCAAGATCTACTCCGTCATTATAATCATATTACACAAGAAGTTCACGATGTTGATTCAATCAGAGACAAATTAGGAAAAAATTTCAAAGATTGTACAAATCGAATGAAGATTGAATTAATCAAATATGAATTAGAAACCGTATACGAATATCCAAAAGTGAAACTCAATGCAATCAATGGTGACAATTGGGAACAAATATTAGATAAATTAGAACGATTACAAAATGAGTTGAATTTAAAAATTAATAAATTCGGAGGAGATACAGTTGTCACTCGATATTGGAATGAATATGCAAGAACAGGGAATGCATTTAGTGATATCACAGAACTTTTGAAATATAAAGAATATGATATAGATGAGGCAAAGTATGAATTCTTATCAAAAATATGGGAAAAATGGTCAGGACAAAAAGATGATCTCAAAGGAACAACACTGAAAGAAAAAATCAAAAACTTACAGATATTATGTGATGCTTATTTTGATAAATATAATAGATTCCGAAGTGATCCCGTATTGATACAATTAATAAATGATCACTCTAATAAAGTTACTTGGGAAACTCTCATAAACAAATTTCAAACAGAAACAAATGTAGAAAAAGCAGTGTTTGATGCAAGAGCTTATGTTGCTAATGAAATGAATCGTGACCAATATGCAGTTATGCTACGAGATTTGGGTGAAACGGACAATGACTATTTAAAAATTGAAGACCCTCAACAACTTTTCAAATATTTGGAAGATAAGATTCAGAGATATCATGAAAATAGAACAAAATGGACAACGTTAGATGCTGATAGACAGATTTGGAATTCGAATCATAAAGAAGATAAACTACCTGAATGGCAAAATGCTTATAAAAAATGGAAAGGTGATTGGGATAATGCATACGAAGCACTTCGTGCAAATGCGTTAAGTGTTTGGTATAAAAATGAGTTTGGTAAGGATTATGTATCAGATAAAACGAATAAAGAAAAAGTTATCACATTAACTGATTTAAAGAATCGATATGACTCACATTATAAAGGAGTTGGGAAATGGAGGAGATATTGGAAAGATTATGACAAAAGATTCGAAAAGAAAACGACTTTTGAAGAGATTGTTAACTTATTTCAAGATGATGTTGACGCTGCAGAAGACTATTTTCTTTATCATATTATGAGAAGCAAATATAAAAATCAATTTGGTAAAGAGTTTGATGATCTGAAGAATCCAACACGAGAAGATATAAAAGATTTAGAAATTGAGGTGAAAAGATTAGATAAAGCTAAAAATAAAGCAGCTAATGACCAAAAACTAAGAGACTTATTTGAAGAATATCAAAGAAAATATCCAGAATCCGATACTGCTGTAGTTTCAACAATACGTTCAATGTTGAACCAACATAATATGAATGTTGAAGAAACTAAATATTATCTAGAACTGAAAAATATTATCAAAGATTTTGAAACGAAATATAATTATGTAATTTCTGATCACGATCTCATGGAAGGTGAGTATGGATCAACAAAAGAAGCTCAAATAAAGAAATTAAAAGTTGAATATCAAAGATTTGAAAATGAATATGATAAATTACAAAACTTTCCAAAAATCAAAGAATATTTAGAAATTTATAATGATGATTTAGGTGAAGGAAAGAGTTTATTAGATTTGTTTAATAAAGAAGAGAATGATCATAATGCTTACAAAACTTATTATGAAATATTGATAACTGTTCATAACAAAAAGAATCCGAATAAAGCAAAAGATATCAACCAGAAACCTCAAAGTTATTCAAGAGCATGTGATGATTTGAAATTAGAAGTTGAAAATATTCTTGAAGCAATTAGAAAATTCGGTGGAAACAAACAATGGTCAAAATTAACAAATGCAGAGAAAGATGAAATTGTGAAAGAATATTAAAATACCGAATATGGTCACGTTCGAATGGCAATGAAGAAAGATATTGAAAATTATAACAAAAAGAATGATAACGAATTTAATTTCGAAGTCGAACGGAAAAAGTTTGAGAAGAAAGGGAAAGATTTATCATTACTTAATAATTATGTGAAAGCTGCTTTACAATATTCATATGATGAAAATTTAGATGATCTCATAAGTGAATTCAATGCAAATATTGACGATGAAAAATTGAAATTAGATTCAGAAAAACTTCAAACATACACAAATGCTTATGAAATTGTTAAATATTGTAAATTAACTCCATTACAGAAAAGATATGAAACTGCTTTTGGCCAAAAAATAACTTTGGATCAAATGATGTATTACCCATATAAAATTCGTGATAAGGTTCAATGGAACATTCAAAACGAGAAAGATTTACAATTTGATATTGAGACAGCTTATCATGCAAATCTTGCAAGAATTGTTCATAAGGAATCTCTAGAATTTCAAGGAATACCAAGAAAAGAACAAGAAACATATGAAGAATATATTGATAATTTACGATATAATCCAGCTACTCAACAACATGATAAAATTTCAGAAGACGAATTGATTGGTGAATATCAAATAGCGTTTAAATCCTTTGAGAAAGAAAAAACTGACACAGAAAAGAAAATAATTGAAAACATCGATGCAATAAATAAAAATTTGGAAGAAGGTTCAAAAGTGACAAAAGATGAGTTGAAAGGATTAACATATTCAGCAAAAGATTTGGATTATGTGAACGCAATTTTAGACTTCAAACCATTATATGAAAATCATTTTGGAAAAACAAAAATAAATGTAAAAGATATTGTTAAAAAATTTGCACCAGATAAGAAAAATATCGATTGGGTATATGTTTTAGAAAGTATTGCATTTATACCAATTTTAGATGATCATAATGCACTTCAAAAGAAGAAAGGAACAATGAAAACAGAAGATGTTGCATTTGTTCATCAAAGTTATATCGAACCAGAAATAGCAAAAAGAACAGATAAAAAAGTGACAGTAGATGATATTCGAAATGCATATATCAAATATAAAGAAAAAGTCAATACCGAAAAGAAAGAATTTTTCAAGAATCTATTAGAAGAATATCATAAACATATCGATGATAGTTCTGAAACATATGAAAAGCTAGCTGAGTTATATCCGTCATTGGATGATTTAGAAAGATATTTGAAATTGAATCGCTATATTGCAAAGACGAATAAATATTATCGAGATCTGAAAACAAATTATA
>CAJUGF010000046.1 GCA_910585915.1 uncultured Bacilli bacterium
ACTATTTGTTGTTTTATGTTTATTTTTATTGAAAAATGACTGAAAATCAACAACCATTAACGCAAGATCAAAAAATAGATTTAGCATTAGCGAATTTACGTGAAAAGGGTTGGCATCTTTGGAGAAATACTATAGCATTTCCGAATGCTGCATATGTAGAAATGGCTGAATTCTTTTATTCAAATTGTATTGAATTATTAAATTTTGGTGTGGAAAATGGCAATGCAATACCTGATTTATCTTTATTGTTTGATTATTACATGAATTTTCCTGAACAAATGCAGTTTATAGGATTAGACGTGATTCATTATTTAAGATTCGTTGTAGACGTTTTATTTGCTCAAACAGTTAGAGATAATTATTTTCCAGGATACGATATTCAAAAAATACATAATCAATTCATTGATTTCAAAAATAATAATGGACCGAATTTAATGATTTGTAAAAGTGATTTTGCAAGAGGAAGAGTGACTGCACTTCAAAATTATTGGAAAGAGATAGATTGGAAATATTATAGCATATATCAATTAAACTATGATTTCGTTGGAATTACAGAATTTGAGGCTGCATTTTGGTGGAAATTATTGCAAAGAATTCATCATAATAACGAATATTATCAGAAAACGTTTATTGAAATCAGACAAGAACTCTATGATAAATCATTGGATGAGAAAGTTTTTGATAACGATGAGGTCAAAATGGGAAATTATCGTTTTTTCCTAAATTCTGACATCTATGTTGATATGCATCAAATAAATTGGACGGTTTTGCAACAATTACGCAATCCCAATTTTAAATTATATCAGGACGTAGAAAAAATAAAACAATATTTATTGAGAACAATTCCAGGAACCAATGATGAATTATTAACACCTGATGATTTTGATATAAGGGTTGAAGATTATTATAACGATTTTGTTTCTGGTGGAATAGAAAGTGTTATTATAGAATTAGATGAATTAATCGATTGTTTCGAACGATTGGGAAAAGAGAATTATCAAAATATTCCAACATTTTTCACAATTGTTTGTATTCGACTTGCTCTGAATGGAATAAAATGGTTGGATTTCCAAAAAGCAAAACCCGATCTATTAAATTTTATTAAATGGTGCGAAGAGAATAAAATTCAAGATATGGATAATATTAGAAATATTGAGGATGTCAGTAAAAATTTGGTAAAGTTTGCTCAAGATAAGACGAAAAGTTTATCTAGTTGGATAATTGAACAAAAAACCAGAGATGAATATATTCGAAAATTAAAAGCCGCTAAAGCTAAGAAAGAATTATGCACTAGATACCAATCATTTATCGATGAAGCAGATACGACACATCCTGTGAGTATTGCAGCATGTGGGTTGAAAATTGAACAACGTTATTCAGAAATCTCAAAAGCACAACCATTGTTAGATCCAGTGGATATTTATAATAAAATATTAATGGAAAAAGATAAAGAATTGTTGGCTATCAACAAAGACAAAGCGAATGAATTAAAGGAACAGGCTGAATATGATGAGTCATATTGGAAAGATGAAATTTGGAGATACTCTCTTCCTGTTTATTTTGCATCAGATGATGGTGCAGTAGATAAGGATAAAAATGAAATACCATTAACATTGGTAGGAGCAAATCAATTTGCAAATACAATTGCAAAGGAATACCCAATGAATCCAGGAGACGCGAAACAATTTTTGAATGATATGGTTGATCCAAATAATTTTGATCAGATGGAAAAATATTGGACAGCATTCAATGCAATGATATACACAAATCTGCAATTTTTGATGAATGCACAGGAGTGGAATTCAGAGGAATTTTTCAATTATTGGTATCCATTGGCCAAATCATTCCAAAACAAAGTTAGAGAATATCAAAAAAGTATCGATCAACAATATCAAAAAGCAGATGATTCAGTAAGAATAAAAGCAAAAGAAGAGATGACTCATCAATTACTAAAAAATCAATATGAACAATATAAGAAAGATTTAGATGCATTCTTGAAACAAAATCCAGAAAGAGAGGGTCAAGTTTATCGTATTTATTATGATAAGAAGATTCAAGAAAAATTACTTGCTGCAAAAGAAGCAGAACAAGCGAATGAAGAGGATGAAAACATGGATCAACCATTTGAAGTTCCAGGATTGACAGATGACCAAGTATTAGATAATTATATAAATCAATTAAGTCCTGATCCAACAAAAAGAGGATTATCAGATAAAGAAATGTTAAATGAAGTGAGGGAACCGAATATTGCAAACTATGGAAATAATTGGTTGGCAAAAATATTACAACAAATTGAAGGGTTACCATGTATTCGTTTGAAAGAATGGATCGATATTCAAGGAGATATGGAAGAAATGAGAACAAAAAATTATGCATCATCGAATGAATTGTCTCAGGATATGGAAAATAGACGAATTGCAAATACAAAAACATTGATTGGATGGATTGGAGGCCAATATCTCAAATTTGACAGAAATGAAAATGGTGAAAATATTATCACAAAATTATCAATGGTTGGATGTTCGAATGGATGGACATGGACCGATTTTGTTCATTTATGTAAATTGTATAAGAGATCAATTGATCAATTTCGTCAAGAGATAAGCGGAATTTATCAGAAATTATATGAATCAGCGGGATTGAAGATCGGTGAAGACGAATTTATTGATCAAGTTTTTGATGAAATGGAAAACCTTTGGACGACAAGACAACAAATAAAATTTAAGGATCAAATTTTAGAGGAATGGAAAGAAAGATATGCAAATCAAATTTATTTGAATGATTTTCAAAGAATTCAGAGTCGACTAATATCAAGTGCAAAACAAATTTTTAAAGATTTCAATTTAAGTGATAAAATAATAACCGGATATGTTCTTCAATTTTTCCCTGATGATAAGACAACGAATTGGAAGACAAAAGAGACAACTGCTCATAATAATTTAGTAGCCAAAAGAGAAGAATTAGAACGAGTAAAACAAATAAGAAATGGAATGATTGAGACAATAATTGAGCGAAAGAAAAAAGAAAATGAAGCATTAAATATAACAAATTATAATGAAAAAAGTGACCGTGATAAATTCCAACAATTATATATCAATGGTGATCGAATTATACAAGATAGTTTGACTGAAGACTTAAATCAAATAATGGAAAGTTCACAAACAAGTCTTGACAATGCTGTCAGAAAAAATATACAAAAGAAGGTGAAAGAAATTTATGATAGTCATGGATTTTCAGTAGATAAAGATACAATCAAAAGTGAAGCAAATGCAATTTTTACAGCAAATAATTTTGATCATGATTTGAATAAATTAAATATTCGATTAGCATCATCAAAAAATTCAATTGGTTTGGCATTTGAAGAAATTATTCGTACAAAAATTGCTCCAGATATTGATGTTATAAATGCAATCGCTAAATATGTATCAGGTGTTAATTCATATGATAAAAATGGTGAAATTCAAAAATATTATCAAACACATTTTTCAAATGAAAAGGAAGCAATAGAATTTATTAATAATGAAGCGAAAAAATGGCATACAAGAGAAGAAGAAGCAATAGAAAAAGAAAATGCAAGAATAATTCAAACAATAAACCAAAAATATAGAGAAGCACAAAGGAAATTCGATGATAAGGATGTTAAAAATGTGCTTGGTTTATTTACGAGCCAGGATTCAATAGATGCAAAAGAAAATGCATACAATCAATGGATAATCGATTGGGATAGTGCACAAAAAATAATCGATAAAAGAACGATAGAAATCAGGAAAACAATTGAAGAACGAATGAAAATTACAGGTGAAAGATTTAATGATAATGAAGTGAATAATGAGATCTACTTGTCACATATTTATAACAATAAAAAGCAAAATGAAGTTTTAAATGATTTAACAAAACGATTAGAAAAAGAACAAAAAATGGTAGAAGATACAAGAAAAAATATTGAATTAGAGACTTTGAAAATTCAATTGAAAGATGCATATGGAAAAGAATTCAATGAAAATCTATGGAATACAATATTACTAGATCAAACAACTCCGAATATCAATGAAAAAATAAAACAAATGATAACTGACAAAAATCATCAGAAAGGAGAAGATGAGAAAAATTTAACAAATTTATTGACCGAATGTTTCAGTGATGCTTTCAGTGATTATGCATCAGGGTATACAAAATTTACTCCAAATGCTATTGAATCGATAATGATAGCTAATCCAGAATGTAACACTATATCAAAATTAGTTATTTATTTAAATCAACATCGAAAGAACTTCAAATGGACTGGGACAATTTTTAAGAAATGGAATAAATATCAAATTTGGGAAGAAGTTGCTGACAGTAGAAAATTCTCCGAAGTAGGTGGGAAATTTGATCAATTATGGATTTTAACTGAATCTTATGCTGATATTTTGAAACTTTTTAATTATTCTGTTGCAACATTAGAACAACTCAAACATCATCAAAGGAGAGAAGAAAAAGTTAGAGAATATGTTGAAAGTTGGGAAACAATCAAAAGACAAAAAAACCAAACATCATCATTCATGAGTGAAATAGAGAAATATAGTCAAGGTAAAACAAAAGAAGAAAGAGAAGATTTCGAAATGGAAATAATTGGTCATTGTGAATCAAAAGAGGAGATATCATCATACATGAAAGCAAGAGGTTCTTATATTGCACTAGGAAAAAATATGGATAATTATGCAGATCGTTTGAAATTTGAAGACTATTATAGAAATTTTTCAAAAGAACCAGATATGGTTTTAAAAATAGAATCAATGGTAGGCAATGTTCCGATTGAAAATGTTCCTCAAATAACTGCTTTAGAAGGTCAATTAATGAATACTTATCCAAAGAAATTTTCACATAAAGTATTCAATTCAACAAAAGAGTCATGGTTTAAAAATAATGGAAAAGCTTATTTATTATATCTTCAATATGAACAAAAATATCAAGAGTATCTTCGATTTTTTCAAAAGAGACAAAATTATGACACTTTTCTAGATTTCTCAATTCATAATGGTGGAGATTTTACAACTTTAGGTACATATATAACAAAAGAAGTTAATGAATTAACAGATGCAGAAAAAAGAATTCAAACCTCAATATCAGTTTTAAATAAAATTAATGAACTCAATGAATTGTTACCAAAAGAAAATCAATATTCAGTTCAAACAGTTGCAGTCGCATATAGAAATGAAACAATTCCAGAAATAGATTCAAAACTTCAAAATTTAATCAATGAACAAGAATCTTATCGAAATACAAATGAAAATTTAGATGAAGCAATCATTCGTTGGAGGGCTTTATTCCCTGAAGATTTAAAAAGTTCAACAGATTGGAGAACAGAATTCGGATCAAATGGAGCTGCAATCAATGCTATTAACAAATTAAGTCATATTTATGAATTTTGGTATAGAACTCATCCATATGAAGGAGTAAATTTATGGAAATATATTCATGAAAACGCACAGGATTCAATCAATACAGCTCAAGAAAAATTGCAAAAATATTATGATGAAAACAAATATAAATATAACACATGGGACGGAAACAATTTATTGAAAAAATATGTTCAACAATATTATCAAGGTTTTGGGAGATCAATTGCAGAAGCCGCAGGATTTTTATTTGGTAAATTTGATGGAAATTTAGAAGATTGTTTGAAATTCTTTGAAGGATATGAGAAAAATTTGAAAATCAATCAGAGTTTTTCAAAGAAAGGAAATAAAAAATTCAATGACATCGGACATTTCTTCAATGAATATATGAGTAAAAATACAAAAGAAAATAAATATACATTTCTGAATCAATTCAAAACAGATTACAAAAATTATAAGAAAACAAGAGAATCATGGAGAACAAATAAAGATTATATCAAAAGTCAAGATATTCTTCCAAAATTAAAGCCAGAATTTATTTCAACGATTACTCAAGTCGATATGTCATGGAATGAAGATGAAATGTATTCAAAATATTTAATTCCAATTGCTCAATTATATTACAAACAATTACATAAAGGTCAAGATTTTGATATATCCAATTATGCCAAAGATAAGGTTTGTTTCAATGCTATTGTTGAAAAATGTGACAAAAAACAAAAAGATTTAGATACTTGGGATAAGTCAAATATTGAAGCAACTTATATTTCATATCAAAATTCTCAACAAATTGAATCAAAATTAACTTGGGAACAATTCAAAGATAAATATCAAACACCTGAAAAAGCCCAAATTGCAATCGATATTGATAAATATAGAAAATTAATAAAAGAAAAATTAGACATTACTGATGAAGATTTACCTGGTCAAACACGTTTTAAAGGTTATCATGAAACAGAAATTGGAAGTCAAAAAAGATTAGATTGGTTAAGAAGATATTATACAAATTTAACAGAAAAATTTAATGAATCATGGAAATCTGGAACAATGCTAACAATATATAATAATTTCCGAGAAAAATATTCAGATGATCCAGATTATTCAACAATAGAAAAGACTGCATCAAAATATGGTTTTGATTATTTGACAGGAAAAACTGATCTGAATTATCGTTATCATTTAGCACTTTACAAAGAAAAATTCAATGAAGAATATAAACCATCGATAGCACCAGAAAAAAATGAAGAAAAAGAAGTGATCATAGAAGATATCAAAAAGAAAATTCAAAGTGTGGATCAATATAATAATCTGAATTTTCTCTTAGTCTTACAAAAATATAATTCGTCTGCAGAACATCAACTTGAGGTAGTAGATATTGTCAAAAATTTTGGAAAGGATTATTCAAATGCAATTATTTGGTTAGAATGTGAAAAATTAAAGAATGATATTATTGCCTTACAACCAGACACCGCAGAAAAAGTTCGTGCAATAACAAATTCAATTACTGGAAAACAAGAATTACAAACATTATATAGAGATGCTACAAAAGATGCAGCTGCTTTTCAATCAACTGAGTTTCATCAATTATTAAGTAAATATAACGAATATAGAAATGAACATAATTCCGTTGATGACATTCAAAGAAAATTTTCAACAAAAGATTATATTAAATGTGTAAATTTAATGAAATGTGACATTTTAGAAAAAATATTAGTTACGAATTATAAATACACTAAGGAAAATTTGAAAAATGTCAAAGAATCAGATGCTGGATTAAGATTAGATCATTTACAGAAAATTGAAATGGATTTAAAGAAAAAAATTGAGGAATTTGAAAGTGATCCTGGGGTTGTAAAATTTTGGGATATTTATCGACTTGCAGAAGATGCTGAATATAGAGATAAAAGAAATCTATTGGTAGCTAAAAAATATGATCTCGATCTTGCTTTTAATGAAGTCTATTCAAAAGCTTGGAACGCATTATCTGCAGATGAAGGAATAATCAATGGAAATTCAATAAAAGAGAAAAATCAAAATTATTATATTTTAATCGATTCTTGGCTCAAGAAAAAAGATATCTTCGACAAAGATCCATTAATTCAAGAATATCTTAATATGCCGCAAAATAAAGTTACTATTACTGGATTATTGAAAAGATACAAATCAAATACAAATCCAGAAGAAGTCAGAATTGATGCGAGATGTTATGTCTTAAATGAAATGAATAAAGTTGTATATGAAAAATATTTAAAAGAAACAAATGAAAAAGACGATAAGTATTTGACCATAACTGATCAGAAAGAATTGGCAGAATATTTCAGAAAGAAACAAGAACAACATAATAAGGACCAAATTGATTGGAAAAAACTTGATCCTCTTCGATTAGAATGGAATAAAATTCATACCGGAGACGATAAAAAATTCTTAAAAGATTGGCAAGCTGTCTATAAGTATTGGAATGGACAACTACAACAAGCAACAGTCGAATTGAAACTAGAAAAAGATAAACATAATTGGCAAAAAGAGTTTCAAGAACCGTTTATTCCACCAGACAAGATGTCAGCAAATGATGTTCTGAAAAAAATTCAAGATTATTGGAAAATCTATTCTCGTTTTTATCAGAATTATTCAAATTTCATTTCTAACTGGAAAGAATACACTTCGAGATATCCAACAGAGAAATTAACAATGGATAAGATTATTGACACATACAAATCTGATGTCGTCACAGCAAATAATTTCTTAAAATATGGAATATTGAAAAGTAAATATAAGAGTGTTTACAAAAAAGATTATGCAATAAAAAATGATTATCCAACTCCAGAAGATATTGATGCATTAGAGACTGAAATCGCAACATATAGCAAACGACAAGAGGAATCCAAAACAGATACAGAATTAATGGATGCTTTTCGAGAAATGGAAAGTAAATATGATGATAATCAGGAAACATTAAGAGAGTTGTTGGAAAAGAATAAATTTGATCCGAAGACAACAAAATTCAAATTAAAGATAAAGAATAAGATCAAAGACTTTGAGACTGATTACAAAATCATTTATACTTTAAATCAAGTAGAAGAATTTGGGTCTACCCCAGAAAGTCGTTATAATTATCTTGACAAAGAATACAAAAGAATTCAAAATGAATATTCAAAATTAGAAGCAATGCCCAAAATAAAAGAATATTTAGATTATTATAATGATGATCTTGGAGAAGGAAAAAGTTTGAAAGATTTGTTTTCTGAAGAAACGAATGGTCATAATGCATACAAAACTTATTATCATATCTTGATTACAGTTCATAATAAATTGAATCCAAATAAAGCAAAAGATACAACAAAAGAACCAGAAAGTTATAAACGAGCTTGTGATGATTTGAAACTTGAAATTGAAAATATTCGTGAAGCAATCAAGAAATTTGGAGGAAATTCAGTATGGAAGAAATTAACAAATTCAGAGAAAGATGAATTAGTTGCTGAATACAAAAATACATCCTATGGTCATGTTCGAATGGCAATGAAGACAGAAATTGAAGAGTATAATAAAAAGAACGATCATGAATTCAAGTTTGATGATATTAGGAAAAAATTTGAAAAGAAAGGAAAAGAACTATCATTACTTAATAATTATATTAAAGCTGCTTTGAAATATAATTATGATGAAAATTTGGAAAAAATAATTAGTGACTTTAATGCAGAAATTAATGACACAACAAAAGAAGTAGATTTGAATCAAGAAAAAGATGAATTATCAAATGCTTATGAAATTGTGAAATATTGTAAATTAACTCCATTACAGAAAAGATATGAAAGTGCTTTTGGAAGAAAAATATCTTTGGATCAAATGATGTATTATCCATATCAAATTCGTGACAAAGTTCAATGGAAAATACAAAATGAAAAAGATTTACAATTTGATATCGATACTGCTTATCATGCAAATCTTGCAAGAATATCTCATAAAGAATCTCAAGAATTTCAAGGAATTGCTAAAAATGAACAAGTTTCATTTGAAAAATTCTTAGATAAATTACGATATGATGAAGAATCTAAAACTTACTCAAAAGTGACAGAAGATGAATTGATAAGTTTATATAAAACAGCAATAAAGAATTATGAACAAGAAAAAATTGCTACCGAAAAGAAAATCAACGAAAATAT
This sequence comes from uncultured Bacilli bacterium, assembly GCA_910585915.1. GTDB lineage: Bacteria > Bacillota_I > Bacilli_A > RF39 > UBA660 > MGBC162267. The sequence continues at coordinate 9,539 of CAJUGF010000046.1, forward strand.
AGACGCAATAAATAAAAATTTGGAAGAAGGTTCAAAAGTGACAAAAGAAGAATTGAAAGGATTAACTTATTCAGCAAAAGATTTGGATTATGTGAATGCAATTTTAGACTTCAAACCGTTATATGAAAATCATTTTGGAAAAACAAAAATTAATGTGAAGGATATTGTTAATAAATTTGCACCAGATACGAAAAATATTGATTGGATGTATGTATTAGAAAGTATTGCATTTATTCCATTATTAGATGACCATAATACACTTCAAAAGAAATTAGGAACGATGAAAACGGAAGATGTGGCATATGTTCATAAAACTTATATTGAACCAGAAATAGCAAAAAGACCAGAGAAAAAAGTGAAAGTAGATGATATTCGAAATGCATATGTAAAATATAAAGAACAAGTTAAAAAGGAAAAGAAAGAATATTTCAAGAATCTATTAGAAGAATATCATAAACATATCGACGATAGTTCTGAAACATATGAAAAGTTAGCTGAATTATATCCGTCATTGGATGATTTAGAAAGATATTTGAAATTAAATCGCTATATTGCAAAGACGAATAAATATTATCGAGATCTGAAAACAAATTATA
>CAJUGF010000047.1 GCA_910585915.1 uncultured Bacilli bacterium
CTTTACCTTTTCGCTTTTTAATGGCATATTCGTATTCAGCTCCCGACAAGGATTCTAACCATGCTAATTTTTCTAACTTTCACCAAAATTTTATTTCTAATCTTCAAAATATCTCCGACCAAACCTCAAATTTTTCAACCTCACCACAAATATCTCATTCTTTACCTTATAACAATCTCAATGATATCCATACTTTTGAATATTCAAATTATAACGATATATTTTCCCCTACAAATTTCCAAATTTTTAACAATTTATCAAATAATTCTGATCAATATTTATGCAAAAAACAATATTATACTACGTTTGACCCAAAACATAATACTATTTCTTATCATAAATATTTTAATCTTTCGTTCAAGAAATTAGAGTCCCAAGACCTTTCATTTAATGACAAAATTAAACTTAAAATTGTTGACGATCCTGATGTTCTTATTTCTAACGAAATTTCAGACCCTGATTCTTCTTCGATAAGTGATGATGATGAGGATTTCAATTACAAAGCAACTAATTCGTTCTTAAGTAATGACTTTTTCAATGATATAGCCTCTTTTGAAGACTGTGAGTATTCAATTCAACATTCACAACAATCTCGATCTATACAACTTTCGCAGCAATCGCAATCGTCGCAGCATTCACATCATTCTCAAATGCAACCTACTCCAGTTCAATTAAGTAATAATCAATCAAGTCTTAATTATCTAAATCTAAATCAATCAATCTTCATTCAACCAGCTGACAATCAAATGATCCAAACACAACAAACTCAGATTCAATCAACTAATAATCAATCAATCCCAATTCAGTCAATTCTAGAAAAATCTAATCTCAATCAACAAAACCTTGATCAATCATTCAGTTATCAATCATCCTCAATACGTCAAAGTCTTTGAGCGAACAGTTGATAATCAAATGATTCATAATCAATCAAATCAAAATCAATCAATTCTCATTCAACGTAATGATAATCAACTAATTCAAAAACAACAATTTCCCGTTCAACTAACAAATAATGTTCCAAACCCTAATCACTTAAATCATGAGCAATCGTTTAGTAATCAATTGATACAATTACAACAAACGATTGATCGAACAAATAACAATAAATCAATTCTTAAACAACCAATTGATAATCAATCAATTAAGACGAGATTATCCCTTGGTCAAGCAGATAACAACCTATCCAATCATAATCAATCAATTCAAGAACAATCTATTCTTGATCATCCAAGCATTGAACATTCAATTGATAATCAAATGACCCAAAAGCAACGAATTCCTGATCAAACATCTGGTAATCAATCAGATTTTGATCAATCAATCACCAATCTTCCAATTAGTGTTAATCGTTCATGCCTTGACCTTCCAGGTCAAGATCAATCAAATTCTGATCAATCTAGCCACGAGCAATCAAATCAAGATCATTTATCCAATAATTATTCAATCCAAAATCTACCAACTCATCCTCATTCAATTAATCCTATTCATGAGTTATCCATTCACGATCAATCTTCAAATAAACAAAGCCAGAAACCTAATATAAACCATCAGCATGAATCATCTAAAGATCATTTACCCTCACCGTCTTGTAATACTAAAGATAATCAAAATGATATATTTGATTCTTCAAATTACTCCAAAAAGACATCATATCTTAAACATTCTGACCCAACAATCAATACAAAACGAACTTATGTTACTTTTGATCCTCGAAGTAAAGAAATCATTTATACAAATTACCAGATTTTATCATTAAGCAAACTAGAAGGACAAAACTTAACATTTAAAGAGAAGATTGATAAAGGATTAATTATAGATCCTTATTCACAAATTTCTAATGAAGATGAGGAAATTTGTCAAACCTTTAATCGTTCTGATAGTGTTGACTCTTTTAACTCTATTGATGAAAATAATTATAAATCCACAGAATTCGAATATGCTGATATTAATCCTTCGTTCGATGTTTTACAGCAGTCTAATGAAACTGCAAAAGAAGTTCAAATATTTCCAAATCATAATAATAATATTGATTCAAACAATGATCAATCATATCAGCAAGGAAAATCTAAACTTATTCCCTCTCGTTTTCGCAATTCTAAATTTTCAGAATCAGATGATAAATACATCAAAGAAAAAGTTCTTTCAGATGTGATTCCTGACTGGTCAGAAATTGGAAAACACATAAATAAGTCTCCCAGATCGTGTCGTGACAGATACTTCAACTATCTGTCTGATATAATTCTATCTCCAAAATGGACGATTGATGATGATGTAATCCTTCTCAAACTATTCAGCTCTATTGGTCCTCAATGGAAGGCAATATATAAATGGTTTCCTAATCACACACCTGCAAATATACGTTCGAGATGTCAAAGCATCTGTTCAGACTACGAAGCTCCTGAGACTCAAACTAAAACAATTATCAATAATCATCATTGTAATAATCAGACTAATTTTATCCAGACTCTTCATGAGGAAGATCAGCCAAAAGTTGAACCAGTATATTATCAACAATTTAATTCTGAAGATTTGTCAATCCATTCATTTAACAAACATCAACAGCCTCCTTATGAGGACTTTCCTTTGAACCAGGTTAATAATCTCTCATCTGTCTCCTCATCTGCTATTGTTAATTTTCAAGATTCTAATATGTCAACCTCAACTGGTAGCTCACTTGATAGATCATATAATTGTGATTTCTTACCAGATCAGAGCGACAAGGCCAATGATTCTTCAGACGAATCTCCAGCATTAAAGCTATCTTATCCAAACCACTCACTAATTGTTCAGGATATGAATAAATGGAATGAAACGGATATTGAACATTTAATTGCTCTTTTCAAATCTCACGGATCTAATTGGGATTTCATTGCTCATCAATTTACGAACCACTCACCAGATGAAATTCGGAACAAATTTTTGGAACTCTTCCCTGATTACTTTTCAGATGATGAAGAATCACCTCTTTCCAATCAGCCGAAACAAATATCTACAAATAGCCAACAGGCTTTACCTCCAATGGATGATATTGAAACATTTCAACTTCCTTCCTCAGAAGAAGATACTGACTCCAGTTTTTCTTCCTCGACTTTACACTATCCTTCCTCTATCTATAATACTTGGAACGTTCCTTTCTCTGATATTCCCGCTCTAATTGATAATCCCTCTTATCCACAGCATGGAGTCACTCATGATCTCCTGGAAAACCATCAATGTAGTCTTGCCTCTTCCTCAAATGAGAACTTAACCTTTAATAATAACAGAATAGATTTGAATTACTCTTCTAATCTCAACTCATCTCTCCCGCTACAAAATACTCAAAATAATTTTTTACATAATCTCATTAATTGCTTAAAGTGCATTGACGATGATGATACGAAACATATGCTAGATGAACTTAAGATCTGCCACCTTCCTCATTTAGACTCACCGATCTCAATGGAATCGTCAATATTCGACCTTATTGAGAGTAGTACTGTTTGGCCGAAGTTCACTATCAATTCTTGCTTTGTCGATGAATGTTCATATGTGGGCAAAACAGAAGGTCAAGTCAGAGTTCATTACTCAAGTGCTCACAAGGTTCCGGTGGCCAGATGCAGGGATGAGTTGATAAACACTGTCGCATACCTGGCACACCGTGATATTATAACCATATATGACTTGGAGAATGGAAATGTCAGATTACCAGAGAAACAGATGCTTTACTGCCACAAACCTGGCTGCGGATATGCGACAGAAAGAGACTGCAATATTCGTACACACAGAAAGGGACACGGTGCTTTCCTTAAACGTATCGAAAACTTGGGAAGATTTTGGGGAACTCTCAAATCATGGATTATTGATTTAAACCGCGTTCCCACAATCGGTGAATTCTTAGGAGAAGGTGAAATGTGGGCTTGTAGCCTTTGTGACTATATTACATCCAACTCTATGAATATCAAAGACCACATTGCTCAAGCTCACAAAATCAAAACTGGTGAAAGAGAGAACGCAATCACCACAATTACTCTCAAATTTAAATTTGATGATCAATATTCTCCAGAAGTTATCAACCACACTTGTTGTCCTAACCCTTATAACAAACATGTAATAGACGACGTTGATATTGTTGATAAGAATGATATTCAGTCGAATGATATCTCTGGTGTCAATGACAAAACTGAATCGCCAATGGTCTTCCCTTCTAATGAATATGAATGTCACAATGATTATCCTGATAATAATAATGTTAATGCCGTGGTTCCCACTTCCGACAGTTCCTTTCTACATTGCCCTGATCCTTTAGATGATTTATTTAACAACACACTAGAATTATTTTCCCCAGAAGGTCTCTCAAATTGCAAAAGTGACGCAAAGACTTTTAATGATCTCCTCAAGTTAGCGTTATCTTTTGAAGGGGATCATTTCAAAATGCTATTAACTAGATTAAGAGATGCTCCTACTTGTTCTCGCATAAATCTCACCAATCACAATCTCTCTTCAATTGAGGTTTCAGATATACTTAGAAGTATAGATCCTTCACAATGGCCGTCATTGGACAACCTTCATTGTTGTCCTATCTGTAATTCCTCATTTTTATCTATCTCTGAGGTTTTTGATCATTTTAGGACTCATAACAATATCAATGTTGATCAAAACATTGCAAATTATGATGAACTTCTTTATGCAGTTCGCCTAATGCTCAATGAGGATTCATTCAATTGTATTATCATTAAACCTGATGGATCATTTAATACAATGATGAATACGAACTGCATTTGCAGGGTTCCTGGATGCAATTTTATTGGCAAAAACAAGGACGGCCTTGCTTCACACATGGATCGCAGCAATGAAGTAAACCATGTCACTTTTCGACAAGCAGTCCTTAGATATGGTCCATTTTATGGTTCCCTCAAAGCACACTTCCTCATTAGCAACAAGTCACCAGCCCTCATCGATCTCTTCAGAGGAAAAGCTATTAACTTCTACAAGTGTAATACATGTAACAGTTTATTGCCACTTAGTGTTAACTTTATAAATAATCATTATGCACATAGTCACCCTTCAAAGACGCAACTCGACTCAATTGACAAAGTAACCACGGTTTCCCTCACAGTTACGTCTAATATACACGATCTTAGTAATACACATATCTCAGACACTCGAAAACTTATTGAGAATGCAGTTAACGAACTCAGAGATAATATTAGTACTAAGGAACTCCTCAAAACTCAAGATAAGATTTATCGCAATCTATTTGAGGATTCAGATAATGATACAAATGAAGAAGCAAGCCTGCAATTCCATATTAGACCAGAGTTAATTAAGAACAGAAACAGTAACTTTAAGGAGAATATACATATTACTGACCATCAAAATTCAACCCAAGACACAATCAAGGAAGAAGACTCAGGTTACATTCCTCAAATTCCTTCTCACTCCAAACTTTTGATTAACATCTCTGACAATGCTTCATCTCTTCAAAGCTCTCTGTTTCCTTGTTCATTACAAGAGAATATGCCAGAAGATCTTCTTAAAACTCAGAATAACAGTTGCCTCAAATCAATAGCTAACTCCACTGAAGATGTCACTCCTATCTGTCAGCAGAATAACAAACTATCTCAGAATACCGAAAAGATAGATGCTATTCCTAAATCTAGCGCGTATAGTGTTCGTAATCCTTCGAGCAACTCGTTATCTCAAACTTGCATCAATGACCTCAGTCCTCCCCTTGATGTACTATCAAACCGTTCTTCTCCAGTTAATACTTCTCTTCGAAATCGACCAGAAACATTGATAAATCGCTTCTCTAATTGTAGTCTCACCAAAATGAATAAACGCTCAGACGTCAATGATCTCACACAAAATAATCAACACAATGATGATTCTTTTTACTCTAATAATGACACCAAAACATTTCCAGACACATATCACGAGCAGCTACGTAAAAACTACGATCTGCCCAGCTACAAGGACAACCCTACTCGTTGTACGAATCTTTCAAGCCAGCCAGTTAAAGTCAAACGTGCTCCAGTTATTTCTTATTTTCGAACTCGATCTCCACTGAATGGTGGGACGAACCGCTCAAAGTCAAATATAGTTGATTCAACACGCGGTGTTCTTTTCACCAATGATGTTGAGAAATCCTCCTCTTCCTCTCTGGCTAATGACTTGATTTTAAATGAGAATAACACGCAGAAAATGATCGCGTTAGCCATGCGATGGTATAATGAATCGAAACTCAGAGGTTCACCTCACCTTCCTAAACTTGACAGACAAAAACGCAAGCTTATCACATCAGGACTGTCAGAACTCTTCGAAAGTGAACTTATCCCATTGATACAAAAATACAATCCTGATAATCTAGGTGATATTGACGAAGATACCAAATGGATAGCTTTCGAAGGTGCGTTTGAAGAAGCTTTACATCGAATGAGATGTCATGTTGCTGTTAAGTTAAATCTTGACCCAAACCGTATTTACTCTCAAAGGTATAAAAAACGTTGGATCAATAAATCTACTGATGAGCTGGCATGCATTCAACTGACTATTAATCGTCTCCGCAAGCTTGCAGCAGATATTGACACTATCAATAACAGTGATGATGAGAATGACAACAGACAAGTCAGACAAGCAGAATCAAGACTCCTTAGTAGTTTATCCGTGATTAAAAATGAAGACAAGATGAGATTCTTTGGCACAACAGATACCATAGCTATCCTCGATGAAGTGAGAAATAAAGGCGAAAATGTCAGTCAGTGTGCTTTATGGTTGGAATTAACTATTGAAGAATTAATTAAGGATGAAATGAATTTAAAAAATGCAAGCCTGCACGCTGAGAGAATTCGGGAAGCATACTCTGAAAACCCGAAAAAGACACTTAATAATTACATCCTCAGCAAAGCGAATCCTGAATGCAGTATTAATGAAGAATTGCTGTATGACTTCTTCTCCAAATCATTTTACAAAGAAGAGGATGAATTCATTCCAGATGATGAAAATGGATTGTTCGCCCTTAGCAGCTGTTTTTCTGAAGAAGATAAAAATGAATTTATTAAATACATTGAAAACAGAGATCTCATCGAAAATGTCATTGAATCAAGGAAATATGAATCTGCGGCTGGACCAGATGCACTTGACTATTCAATTTATAAATTAGCTAAAACAAAAGCCGCAGAATTCATTAGGTTGATCATTCAAATCACTAATTCAAGAGCTAGAGTGCCTCAGAGTTGGAAATGCTCAATCATGAGACTAATCTATAAAAAAGGTGATCCATCTCTTCCTGAGAATTGGCGACCGATTTCGGTTTCCAATGCGTTATACAGAATTGTGAGTTGTGTTTGGGCGAGAGCAATAAACTCCTTCAACATCAGAAATCACATTTTCTCACCCCAACAAAAAGGATTTATGGAAGGAATTAATGGATGCAGTGATAACTCGGCAATTATCTCAGAGATTTTTTATGATGCAATGCGTTCACATAAAAGCGTTTTCATCACAGCATTAGATTTTAAGAATGCATTCGGCTCGGTGCCTCATGCACTGATCATTGACTGTCTAAAAAAGAAGGGATTTCCCAAACAGTTCGTTCATCTTATTGATAATGTTTACACTGGTTCCACAACGAATATTATGACGAGTAAGTTCACCTCTCGCGACATTTGTATTAATCGTGGAACTAAACAAGGCTGTCCAGTGTCCCCTCTTCTTTTCAATCTATGCTTAGAGCCGCTATTTAAGGCTATTAATTCAATCAATGCTGAAGATGGATACACAGTTTCAATGAATGGTGAAAGAGCGAGATTCTCAATCATGGCTTATGCAGATGACATTCTTTTGATAGCAAACTCCAGAAATGGCATGGAACGAATGCTTGAAACGTGTAACCGTTTTTGTGACTTCACAAAGATGACATTAGCTCCAACAAAATCATGCTCGTTCGGATATGAATGGATTTTCAACTCCAGACGAGGATTATTCAGTGGGTTCAATATCTGTGGGGAAGAAATTCCATTCGTCGGATTGGAGGAGTCGATAAGATATCTTGGTACTCCAATCTCAGCCAGAAAATGTGCTAAAATCAAAACTTCGGCAGAGTACTTCGTGAAGGCCAAGAATAAAATTGAAAAAATCATTCAGTCGGACCTGATGATTGTTCAGAAAATACATGCCATTAAAACATTTATTATTCCATCTCTCGATTTCATCTTAGAAAACGGTCAGATGAAATTAGCCCATGTTAATAAACTAGACCAATTCATCTCTTCTCAGATTAATAAGATAATTGGTGCAAATATTCCTAGAGCTGTAAAACATGCGAGCTGGAAAGATGGTGGTCTTTCCATTCCATCACTTCGTGAAAAAGCAGATGTCGGTAGAGTGAAGGCACTGATTAGAATGATCACGAATAGTGATCCAAATATAAGGTTACTAATTTATTCAGCAATCAACAATGAGCGAATTAAAAGAAATATTCCCGTAGCTAGTAATGATGAAAAACATTCTTTCTTTAATTGGAGCAGTTCACACACCACCACAGAACGGAAGGGCACTAACTCCATCGTGCAACGCGCAAGAAAATCTCTCAAAACATTAAACCTGGAGTTAACCAATGAGTGTAATGATGATGATGAATTTATTAACAGCACTCTGGATAATTCAGAATTAAATGCATTCAAGTTGATAGATACTGAAACAAATAAAGATGTGATATTTCAATCGTCAAAAAATATTTCTCTTTTCCTCACCAATCAAAGACGCTCGAGATGGAATGCTGCCATTACTTCTCCATCAATGCACCTCCATGCGTTCTACTCTCTAAAGGATAATCCCCTTTCATCCGAATTCCTCATTAAGCAACAATATCCTATGAATGATACAATCGTTAAATTTGCGATCAAAGCAAGAACTAATAATTTAGGTACACCTGAATTTGATGAATTGATTAATGGAAAAGAACATACGCCTTGCCCAAATTGTCTCAAGCACGGCAAGAGTTGCATCCAGAGTTTATCCCACATCCTTAATGGTTGCATTTGCAAATACCCTGAATACACTGGTCGCCACAACAGAATTCAAAGCATCATCGTCCAACATGTTAAAGAGCTTCCTGACGTCGAAGAGATTTATACTGACAACTCAATACATTTGCCTGGCATTCCTGAGGAGCTCGCACGCTTACGTCCTGACATTATAGCGTGGATCAAAAACCGCTCCAAATGCATCATTATTGAAATTAGCATTCCTTATGCGTCAAAGCAATGGAATGCCGACACTCTGGAGACTGCTTACAACCACAAAATGAATAAGTATAGCAGTCTGATTACCTTCATTCGTAATCAAGGTATTAATGTGGTTTATGGAGCGGTTATTGTTTCGTCTGTTGGTGCGGTTTATCAAGAATCTATTAAAGACATCAATAGAATTTTCATTGATCGCAAAAAGTGTAAGACGATCATTAAACGATTGGCAATCAATGCTATCATTGGTTCATTGGATGTATGGAACCATAATACAAAGGCCAATTCAAATCCAGCACTCGCTATTACACAGAACATGAGTGGTCCTAGCTTGGTTGAAATCAAAGCATTAGAGGATAATAATGGTGTTTCATCGGAGGTCATACATACATTTAACAATAAACCTGTTTCACTTGATACCTCTAATATTATCCCCTCTAGTATTCAAGTCTCAATTAATGGTAGAACTCTCAACTCTTCTGAATACTTCTTTAAGAGTTCTTCAGATGATGACATGTTAAGTGAAAATGACTATCTCAGTGACAAGGATTTTTCTGACCTTTCAGAGTATGGTTCAGAAACGAGCATTGGTTACAACCTTGATAATTCTGCTATTCAATCTCCTTAATGAAAATGAATCAAGGAGTTCACCTTCTGCCCTCTCTCAATCTTGATGTCCTTGCATTCAATTTTGAGAAACACATTCAATTTTGAGGTTTTCCTTTAGAATTCTGTTTCCGACCTTTTTTTTTTCTTTTTTAAGTAACGTTCTTTATATTTTGACTGTATTAGTCTCCTAAATATCTATTACTCTTATGCTTTATTATTAAACATTTTGTCACGCCCAAAGCAGATTTTTTTTTATTTTTTCTCCTTTACCTTTTCATATTTAAATGGCATATTCGTATT
>CAJUGF010000048.1:0-9447 GCA_910585915.1 uncultured Bacilli bacterium
GGAAAGCAAACAGACCTTTTTTGCAGATATTTTGAAGAAAATAGAATGGATAGAGAGGTAGAAGAAGCGTATGGTTGATACATTAGAAAAGGTTTCTGAACTAACAGTAGTAAAAAGAAACGGAAAAAAAGTAGAATTTGATGGGTCTAAAATAGCTTTGGCCATTAAAAAAGGTTTTGACAATGTGAAAGTCATAAATGGTGACGATGAAGAAAAAGTATATACTGAAAAGGATATTCAAAAAGTATATAAAGAAGTGATTGATAGAATAGAAAAAGACTTCAAAGATCAAGAAAAAATAAAAATCGAACAAATTCAAGATTTGATAGAAGAAGCCTTAAAGAAAAAAGGATATAATGATGTATATCAAATATTTTCCGATTATCGCGAGAGAAGAGCTCAATCAAGAAAAGTATTTGCAGAAGAAAAGAAGCTTCATAAATTCTTAAAAACAATTGAAGGATTAGGCTTGAAATCATCAAATGAAGATAATAACAAAAGAGAAAATGCAAATATTGATGGAGACTCTGCAATGGGTACCATGCTTCAATATGGTTCGACAGTATCCAAAGAGTTTGCCTTAAATTACTTAATGAAGCAAAGATTTAGTGAAGCTCATAGTAATGGATTTATCCATATTCATGATATGGACTTTATGCCAATGGGAACTACAACTTGTATGCAAATTGAATTAGACAAATTATTCAAAAATGGATTTTCAACAGGACATGGACATGCTAGAACTCCACAAGACATTATAAGTTATGCAGCTCTAGCAGCCATCGCTGTTCAATCAAATCAAAATGATCAACATGGAGGACAAAGTATTCCAGCCCTAGATTATTATATGGCTCCAGGTGTTTTAAAAACATTTAAAAAACAATTTAAACAACAAATCTATGATTTATTTGATTATAGTGATCTTCTAGGATTTATCAATATGGATAAAATAGCCAAAGAAATTGATAAATTAACAAGTATTGATGTTGATTTAGCAGAATTTTCTTCTTACTGTAAGGAAAGTAAAAGACTAGAAGAAGGTTTACAAAAAGCATATGAAAAAGCCCTAAATAAAACAGATAGAGCTACATTCCAAGCAATGGAAGCACTAGTTCATAATTTAAATACAATGCATTCAAGAGCAGGAGCTCAAGTTCCTTTTTCATCAGTGAATTTCGGTACAGACACCACAAGTGAAGGAAGAATGGTAATTAAAAATTTCTTACTATCCACAGAAGAGGGTCTAGGAAGAGGAGAAACGCCAATCTTTCCCGTTTCAATCTTTAAAGTTAAGGAAGGTATTAATTATAATCCAGAAGATAAAAACTATGATTTATTTAAACTAGCATGTCGCGTATCAGCCAAAAGATTATTTCCTAACTTTTCATTTCTAGATGCACCATTTAATCTAGAATATTATAAAGAGGGAGACTACAAAACAGAAGTAGGATACATGGGGTGCCGTACCAGAGTAATGGCTGATGTAACAGATCGTAATAATGAAACAACTGGTGGAAGAGGAAATCTATCATTTACTTCAATTAATTTACCAAGATTAGGCATTAAACATGGTATAGCCTTAAAAGAAAGAGAAAAAGCCGATATGAAATCTTTCTATGAAGAACTAGCAAGTATTATGGATTTAGTAAGAGACCAATTACTAGAAAGATTTGAATTACAATGTAGTAAACATTCATATAACTTTCCATTCTTGATTCAACAAGGATTATGGAGTGGGGGAGAAAAATTAGGACCCAATGATCGATTAAGAAAAATCCTAAAGCATGGAACACTTACGATTGGATTTATTGGTCTTGCTGAAACATTAAAAGCTTTAGTTGGCAAACATCATGCTGAAAGCGAAGATGCTCAAAAACTTGGTTTAGAAATTATTTCATTTATGAGAAATCGTTGTAATGAATATTGTGAAGAATACAATTTAAATTTCACTTTAATAGCAACACCTGCTGAGGGATTAAGTGGAAGATTTATAAACATTGATAAAGCCATCTATGGCAAAATTAAAGGCGTCACAGATCGATCATATTACACTAATTCATTCCATGTCCCAGTCTACTATAATACAAGTATTAAAAATAAACTTCACCTTGAAGCACCATATCATGCTTTAACAAATGGAGGACATATTTCATACATCGAATTAGATGGAGATACTGTAAATAATGTAGAGGCATTTGAATCAGTGATTCGCTTAATGAAAGAAGAGGGAATTGGTTATGGAGCAATTAATCATCCTGTAGATCGTGATCCAATTTGTGGTTATGTAGGAGTAATCAATGATGTTTGTCCAAGATGCGGTCGTAAAGAATATGAAGGCATACCAATGGAACATTTAAATGAAATTGGATGTCATTGTGGAAAATAAAAAAGAAATAGAAAGAAGGAATTAAATTATGGAAAAAGTAGTAGGAGAAGGAGTAAAATTTGAAAGAATCAGAAGAGTAACTGGTTATCTTTCTGGAGATGTAACACGTTTTAATAATGCTAAACGTGCTGAAGAAAAAGATCGTGTAAAGCACACAAACATTAAAGAAGTTATTTCCAAAGAAAAATGTAAAAACGCTTAAAAATGCAAATTCGCTTAGCAGCATATTTGCAAACAGATAGCATTGTAGATGGTGAGGGTATCAGAACAGTCATATGGACACAAGGATGCCCTCATCATTGCCTTGGTTGTCATAATCAAGAAACGCATGATGTAAATGGAGGCGCTTTAGTAGATTTAGAGGAGATCTATGACATCATAGACAATTTAGAAGGACAAGATGGAATCACCTTTTCTGGAGGAGATCCTTTTGTTCAGCCACTTGCTTGTGCCACTATTGCAAAATATGCTAGAAAAAAAGGATACAACATATGGAGTTATACAGGATATACTTTTGAAGAACTGTTAAAAGACTCCCAAAAAAATCAGGAAATAATGGACTTTTTAAATCAAATTGATGTTCTCGTTGATGGTAGATTCATTTTATCTAAAAAAGATTATTCATTAAAATTTGCTGGATCATCCAATCAAAGAATTATTGATGTAAAAGAAAGTTTAAAGCAAAAAAAGGTTATCATTTTAGAAAAATTTATGATAACAAAAGAAAAGAGTGGAAGAGAACATCCACCTGGAATTTATGTATAAGTGAACATATTGTTCACTTATTTTTACTTTTATCTATTTTTTAATTTGAGTATTTAATTAAATACCATAACAAAAATCGCATTTCTGCGATTTACATTTGTTAATTTTCATTTTTGAACTAAGTTTCTAGTTTTACGATAGTAATCTACAAATTCTTCCATTGCACTAGTATTTTGTGGACATCTAACTCTGCTATTTATTTCCTCATCATTCATTTCTGCGAAAGTTTTATCATATCCATATGGAATAAATATATACCATAAATCAGACCAATTTTTATCAGCATCATTTCCTCTTATTTCAGTAGATAATTCTCCCTCTTGATTTCCATTAAAATATAGTATATTTTGTCCATCATAATATGCTAAGCATTCTTTAAAAGCACATTTTCTATTTTTAATACCTTGCATTTGTTTTAAGATCCCCTCTATGCCTAAAGTGTCTAAAGCAAAATTCACAAAAGCTCTAGGAAATCCATTCAATTCTTCGATAAAAAAACCAGCATCCAAAGCAATACATGGCTTTTTTATAACTTCATATGCCTCTCTAACTTTATATTCTGCAATTTCTCTAACATCATCGCTTCTAGGTTCAATTAAATCGTGATTAAATATTTCTAATTTAATATCAGATAACTGTCTTTGAGCTGAAATAACTTTTCCTTTATTACTTGTAACAAATACTATTTCATTGCTAAGTTTTATTAACTCTGATGTTACCATAGAAAACCCTCCCTAATCTTCTTTATTATAGCATAGAATGATTTTTTAGTAATTTATTTTTTAAAAACATGTTCTATAACTTCCAGATAATAATTTAAATATATGCTTTTAAATAAAAAAGTGCTTAAACAAAGCACCTATTTAAATACATAAGGAGAGTCCTGAGTCCCATTTCCCTTAGAATAAATTAAATTTCCATCAATTGCTATAACATAACGAAGATATTTTTTAGAATCAGCAAAATCAGAACCAATAATACCACTATAATTAATTCCAAAAACTTTCGTTCCACGGGAACCATCAGCGGTAGAAGTCCACCATTTACCAGATGCATTAACTAAATAATTATAATTTGCACATGCACGATTTGCAGCACTCAAACATTGTCGATCATAACTAGCATTAATATAATCATAAAGTGGCAATAAAGTTAAATACTTTTGTTCTTGCATAATACTAGAGCATTCTACTGAAGAATCATTAACTTGTTCTGTTTCACTTCTTTTTCCAAGGCAAATATCCATTGGTACCATCGAAGACTTTACATCTTGAAAAGATTCAAGATAAATATGATCTAAAGTTTCTAAAGCAATGCTCATATCATAGTTATTAATTCCATGACGGCTTTCCTCTATAGTATTATAACGATTATCCCATATATCATTAGGAGCATCTTTTAAATTGTCTAAAATCAAATACATTTTAGAATCAGCAGGATCCATTTTTATAATTCTCCAAACTTTCTTATTAAATTCAATATAATTATTTGGTTTGTCTCCTCGAAATACTAATAAATCATTCATATCATATAAACCAGTCATATCCTCAGTAACACGATTATCAGCTAAAACTTTATCAAAAATTTGTTGTGTTTCATAATTATTACAAGAAACCATTGGTTTTAATTGATAACTATCATTCTTATAAAGGACTGTTACATCAGCACTACAAGTATCCTTCACAAGTTTATTAATCTCTTTCTTTAAGTACTTTTCCTGAACTAACGTATCAGCATTAATAGTAAAAGAAGGAGAAGCCTCAGTCGGATAATATTCTGGATGATCACTTAAATACTTCGAAGCCGCATTAGCAAGTTGATCTTCTAAAGCACCATAAGTAATTTTACGATTAATCATTTTAATAACAAAGAAAATAACAAGAATTAAAACAACAAGTGCAAGAATGCCGCCACCAATCATAAAAAAAGCTTTTTTATTACTTTTATTGCGCAAAAATTCCTTGAATTGATTCATATTTTTTTCACCTATCTTATAGACAAAATTATAACAAAGCCAAACAAAAAAAGCAACGAATGTTGCTCTTCATTAACGGTTGTAAAATTCAACAATTAAGCTTTCATTTATTTCTTGATTTAATTCAGAACGATCTGGAAGTCTTTTAAATTCACCAGATAATTTCTTATTATCAAACTCAACAAAAGCTGGACGACTCATACAAGCTTCAACACTAGCTAAAATTGCAGGATGACTCATAGAGTTTTCTTTAACAGAAATAACATCGCCTGGTTTTACTTGGTATGATGGAATATCTACCTTTTTGCCATTAACTAAAATATGTCCATGATTAACAAGTTGTCTTGAAGCTCTACGAGTATTTGCCATACCCATACGATAAACTAAATTATCAAGTCTACTTTCTAGTAAGAATAATAAATTCTCACCAGCAATACCTTTCATATGACTAGCACGTTCAAAAACACGTCTAAATTGTTTTTCATTAAGCCCATACATGAAGCGAACCTTTTGTTTTTCTTGCAACTGAATACCATATTCACTTACTTTCTTACGACGATCAGTTCCATGAGCTCCAGGGGCATAAGGACGACGAGCAAGGTCTTTTCCATTTTCTAAAGTAGAAAAACCAAGTCTTCTAGACTTCTTATAAGCTGGTCCAGTATATCTTGCCATAAAAATAATCTCCTTTCCAATAATTTTTTAGTAATTTGTAATTAAGAATGGTGCAGGGAGTTTTTCTTAATACCTTCCAAAGGGCAGCCCTTTGTACTAATAATCGTATTCCTAAAAAACACTTTACAAATCCTTAATTACGCTGCCTAAAAACAGCAAATATAATGTAACATAAACCATATATATTGTCAAATAATCCTATGCAAAACAAACAAATAATAATCCCAAAAAATATTTAAAAGTTATAATAGAACAAAGGAAAGATATTATGAAGAAAAAGAAAATAATTTATTGTATCATTACATTCTTACTGGTATTTGGATTACTTGGAACAAATTATATATGGTATCGTATTTATAAAAGAGAACAAGAAAAACTAAAATTAGCATTAATACCAGCTTTAATAAATGACTATTATTCTAATCGCATTGCTATTACTAAAAATGTTAAAGATGATAATAAACAATTGGCAGAACAACGAGCTGAAGAATATGATGGAAATAAGTACTTTACATTAAAAGATATTCCTTTACTTAATCAAAATCCAGACTATCCTAATGGATGTGAAGCAGTATCTGCAACTATGCTTTTAAATTATTATAAAATTGATATTACAGTACAAGAATTTATTGAACATTATTTAATGAAAGATAATGTGTATGAAAAAGATGGTAAAAGGTATGGACCAAATCCAGCCTCGTACTATGCAGGAGACCCAAAAGATAAAAAAAGAGGGTGGGGGGTCTTCGAACCAGTCATAGAAGACGCAATTCAGAAAGTATTGATGGATTATTCAAACGATCCAAATTTTATCCCAATACTAGTAAAAGGAAGCGAATCATATCAACCACTAGATTTTTATATGAATGAAAGTAAGCCGATTATGATATGGACGACGATAGATTATGAAGAAGTAAATGAAGTATACGAATGGATAAGTTATGATAAAAAAAATACTTATACATATCCCAAAAATGGTCATGCAGTAATAATTACTGGATTTGATGAAAATTATTATTATGTCAATGATCCATTAAAAGAAGAACGAAATATTCCAGTAGAACGTAACAAATTAGAAAAAAGTTTTGATTCAATGGGACGCCAAGTAATCCAATTGTCTTTTTATGATTTCTAAAAGGATAAATTGTCTTTCTAACATCTTTATTGTATAATGTGAGTATGAATTCAGAAATAAAAAAAGTATTAAATAAGATTGAAAAAAATGGTTTTGAAGCTTATATAGTAGGTGGTTTTGTTAGGGACTACCTTTTGTGTCATCAATCTAATGATATTGATATTTGTACGAATGCACTTCCTAAAGACATAAAAACAATCTTCGGTAATTCAAAAGAAAATGGTATCTATGGATCATATAATTTAAAAACGAAAAAGAACAACTATGATATAACTACCTATCGAAAAGAATTTGATTTTCAAGGAAGAAATCCCAGTAAGATAGAATATACCAATAACTTATTAGAAGACTTAGAAAGACGAGATTTTACCATTAATGCAATCTGCATGAACACAAAAGGAAAAATATTAGATTTAAAAAATGGTGTTCAAGATTTAGAGAATAAAATTATTCGCAGTATAAAAGATCCAGAAACAAGTATAAAAGAAGATCCATTACGAATACTAAGAGCCATCCGTTTTGCTTGTACTTTAAACTTTCAAATAGAGGAAACTTTATGGAATGCGATCAAAAAAAATCCAATACTATTAGACAATCTTTCATCAACTAGAATAAAAAAAGAATTGGATGCCATTCTTATATCGCCAAATTTTCAAAAAGGTTTTCAAATATTATCTCAATTAAATCTATTAGAAAAATTAGGACTGGAGCCTCAAAACATAAATTATGTAAATGATGTGAATGGAATGTGGGCCCAGATAAAAGTTACTAAAGATTATCCTTTTACCAAAAATGAAAAAGACCAAATCAATCAAATAAAGCTACTTATCAAAAAAGAGTTAACCCCTGAGGAATTATTTAAACATGGACTTTATCCAGTCTTAGTAGCAGCAAAGATTCAAAATATTAAGGAAGAGACAATTACTAAAATGTACAAAAAAATGCCAATCGAAACAAGAAAGGACTTAAAAATTACCTTTGAAGAAATACTAAAGATAACCCAAAAGGAACCCAAAGAAGTAAAACAAATAGAAGATAGAATAATTACGATGATATTAAAAAGAGAATTAAAGAATAAAAAGGATCAAATTATCAATCAATTAAAAAAAGAAGGTGCATAAATGAAAGAACTATGGATTGAAAAATATTTTTCCTTATCCACTCATTTAATGAAAGAAGCGATTAATCAACATCTTTCCTTGGAGGAATTCATTTTACTAATCTATTTTGAAGATGCAATTGATAAATCTTTAAATGTAGAAATGATAAAAAATGCAACTACTCTAAACGAAGCATCCATCTTAAATACTTTTAATTCGTTAATGAGTAAACACTTAATTGATATGAAATCAAGCAAAGACTTAGAAGGAAGAATTAAAGAAGAAGTTTCATTAATTCCTTTATACAATAAAATTGGTGATGTAATTCAAGAAGAAGAAAAGAAAGAAGAAAAAATAAATTTATATGAATGTTTTGAAAAAGAGTTTGGAAGACCAATATCTTCTATGGAATATGAAATTATTGGGGCATGGGTAGAAAAAGGATTTAAAGAACAATTAATATTAGAAGCATTAAAAGAAGCTGTTTATAATGGAGTTACAAGCTTAAGATATATTGATAAAATATTATATGAATGGCAGAAAAAAGGGTATAAATCACCAAAAGATGTCAAACAAGGAGTGATCAAAAGAGAAGAAAAAATATCGACCACCTTATTTGATTATAATTGGTTGGAGGATTCGGATGAATAAAGAAGTATTAATAGATTATCTAGATGAATTATATCCTAGTGCTCGATGTGAATTAAATTATCAAAAAGATTATGAATTATTAATTGCCGTCGTGTTAAGTGCACAATGCACTGATAAAAGAGTAAACATGGTCACCAAAGAATTATTTGAAAAATATAATTTAAAAGAGATTTCGAACCTAAATGTAAAAGAGATTGAAAAAATTATTAGACCAGTAGGTACCTACACGAGAAAAGCAATGTATATAAAAGAAATAGCGAACTCTCTCACTCAAAATCATCAAGGAATGGTTCCAAATGATAGAGAATATTTAGAAAGTCTTCCTGGAGTAGGTCATAAGACTTGCAATGTTGTATTATCAAATTTATATAATGTTCCTGCAATAGCAGTAGATACCCATGTATCACGAGTATCAAAGCGTTTAGGATTTGCGAAAGAAACGGATGATGTGGTAAAAATTGAAAAGAAACTCATGAAAATTTTTCCAAAAGATAAGTGGAGCAGACTTCATCACCAACTAGTTCTTTTTGGAAGATATAATTGTAAAAGTCAAAAACCAGATTGCATTCATTGTAAGTTAAAAAACTCATGCAAATACCATCAGTAAAATAATAAGAGTTGACAACTATGTCAGTAATATATATAATACAAGTCCCAAGGAAACAGAGGAATTTATATGTTAAAAAATAATGAGAAAAAAAGATTACGTACCATCGCAATATGTATGGGAATGAGTGTTATTTCAATATGTGGATGCCAA
>CAJUGF010000048.1:9457-9723 GCA_910585915.1 uncultured Bacilli bacterium
AAAGATAGTTACAAGATCAATATAGGAAATTCAAAAATCATATATGAAGAAGGAAATATAAATGGTAACGTTTCTTATGAAGACATAGAAGAATTAAAAATAGTAACGATAAAACAAGGTGACACCACTTTTAAAAAATGTATGATAGTTTATAAGGAATGTTATAGAGGTACTAGAAGCTTTTATGTGAGCTATGACGTTTATAATTATATTGATATAGAAACAGGAGTAACTAGATCGGAAGAGCGTCGTGTAGGGAAAGAGTG
>CAJUGF010000049.1:0-1246 GCA_910585915.1 uncultured Bacilli bacterium
ACTATATTTTTTATTAAATAAAAAGACTATTGAACCTATTTGTCAACAGTCTGAACTCCATGGTTATGGAGTTTTTTATTTGCGTAACTTTTCTATTTGCTTTTCATAATTTTCAGCTTCACATATGAATGAACCACTTACAATTATATCAACATGATCTTTTACTTGTTTTATTGTTTCTTCGTTTATGCCACCATCAATATTTATTTGAAAATGATATCGCTTTTGAAGAGATCTAATTTCTTCTAGTTTGGGTATGATTTGAGGCATAAAGCTTTGACCACCACGTCCAGGTTCAACACTCATTATTAAAATTTGATCTAATTCAGTTAAGTATGGCTTTAATAAATCTATTTGTGAATTTGGTTTTAAAGCTATTCCCACTTTTATGTTAGATGTTTTAATTTGTTTTATGGTCTTTTCAACATTGCATGATGATTCAATATGAAATGTTATGTATTCAGGATTTAATTTTTTTAGTTCTTCTAAATAAGGTTCAACATCTTGTGTCATTAAGTGAAGATCTAATTTCTTTGATGTATTTTTTAATAATTTTGCTAATAATTTTAAATCGATATTGTTTTTTTCCACAAATTTTCCATCCATTAAATCAACATGAATGAAATCTGCAGATGTCTGTTCTATTTTTTTGATCGTTTCCTCTTGAGTATTTTTGCTTTTTAAATAGGATACAGCAATTTTCATTGATTCACCTCTTTTAGAAAATTTTGATAGGAGTTATAACGGCTTTCCAAAATTTTTCCTTCACTTACTGCCTCTTTTACTCCACAATTTTTTTCTTTTATATGGTTGCAATCTTTAAATTGACATGGATACTTAGAAAATTCTTTAAAAGTAGATCGAATGTCTTCTTTGTTAAAATCTTTTAAATCCAAAGCTGAAAAACCTGGAGTATCCGCAATATAAAAGTTAGCTATTTCATATATCTCTGTATGTCTGGTTGTATGAACTCCCCTATTTAGAGCTTCACTAATAGGTGAAGTTTTTAATTTTAATGTATTGTCTAAACGATTTAGTAAAGTACTTTTACCAGCTCCTGTTTGACCAGTTACCACGATGATTTTGTTATTTAAAAATTGCTTTATATCTGCTAATTCTTCATTTGTAAAAACGCCATAGCCAAGGGATGTATAGTAATCTCTTATGGTTTGGAATTCTTGATATTCTTTTGCATTCAATAAATCTATTTTGGTAAAGCAGATCATTGGCTCAATCTTATGAAGAC
>CAJUGF010000049.1:1256-9584 GCA_910585915.1 uncultured Bacilli bacterium
TATCTAAAAGATTGGTTGAAAAATCTGGTTTTTTCATAGAGGTTACAATCAAAGCAATGTCAACATTGGCAATACTTGGCCTTATTAAAAAGTTCTTTCGCTCTTGAATTTTCATAATATATTGATTTTCTTCATCAATTTCACAAAAATCCCCAACAAGAGGAGTAATTTTATCCTTTCTAAATTTTCCTCTTGCTTTACATGGAATATTTTTTCCATCTACATTTACTGTGTAGAGATTACTTATAATACGAATTATTTTTCCATTTTTCATTAGCATAATCCTGGGGTAGCACAAGTATCATCTTTTTTGTCAGCTGGATCATCATCGGTTTTATTTTCTGGTTCTTTGGCAACCCAAATACGAATACTTGCTCCTCGAACTATTGGATCTCCAGCATTTCTTGATTGTTTGATAACAATCCCTTTAGTATGAGTTGTATCTTCTTGCTCTTCTACTGTAACAGTTACATTATAATCTTTTAAGTAATCTTTAACATCATCAGCAGTATAGTTGCCATCTGTAAAATCAGGATATTTATCAATGTTTGGAACATATAGGGTTATATAATCGCCTTTTGAAAGTTTATTACCTTCCTCTACTGATTGACCAATAATTTTTCCTTGCTCTGCTTTTTCATCATCGGTTTGTCTTTTTTCTTCTAATACGTGAATTCCATTCGCTTCTAAAGAACCTTTGACATAGTTAAAGTCTTGTCCAATATAGTTTTCCACTGTGATTTTGGAATCTCCTTCACTTAAGTAAAGAGTTACTTCTGTTCCTTTGGTGCGTTTACTTCCTATTACGGGGTTGGTTTTCACTACTTTTCCTTCTTCAATTTCAGATGAGGATACTGTTTCGGTATTATCTGTTACACTAAAACCTTCTTCTTGTAGCTTTTTTACTGCCTCTTCTTCTGTAAGGCCTGTTACATCTGGTATGGTTAATTCTTTTTGTGTAGTAAGGGCAGGAATTAATAAGACAACAGAAGTAATTATAACAACTAGTCCTGTAAAGATTGATGCCAATACAATTAATAGTTTATTTTGTTTTTTTAAATCTTGTCCTGTTATTTGCTTTGCGATTGGTTCTTCCTCCTCCATTTTTTCTGATTTTTTATCTTCTTTTTTCTTCGCATTTGATTTTATATTTTTACCATCATCAACATTTTCTGGATGTTCTAGTTTTATTGGTTCTTCACTTTTTCTAGAATCTTCTAAACAAGTTTGCAAATCTTCGTGCATTTCTCGTGCATCTTCATAACGATTTTTAGGATTTTTAGCAGTCGCTTTTATAATGATATTTGCAATACTTTGTGGTAAATCTGGTAGTTCTTCTTTAATTGATGGTAAGGATTCTTTTAAATGTTTTAAGGCAATTTCCACGGCATTATCTCCACGATATGGAAGTTTTCCTGTTAATAATTCATACATTAAAATTCCCATAGAATAGATGTCGCTTTGAAGGGTTGATCCTTTACCATTCGCTTGTTCTGGTGGCAAATAGTGAACGCTGCCCATTACTGAATTGGTTTGGGTTAGTTGTGCTGCATTCATGGCCATAGCAATACCAAAATCAGTAATTTTTACCATGCCATTTTCTTCAATCATAATATTTTGTGGTTTGATATCACGATGAATGATATAAGAATCATGGGCTACACTTAAACCATCTGTTATTTGAAGCATAATATCGATGACTTCAGATACTGTTAGTTTTCCTCTTTTTTTGATTAATTCCTTTAAGTGTTTCCCTTCTATATATTCCATTACAATATAATACTGGCCATTATCTTCACCAACATCATACACTTCCACAATGTTTGGATGACTTAAGCTACTTGCAGATAGAGCTTCTCTTTGGAAGCGACGAACAAACTTTTCATCAGTCGCTAAATCCCCTCTTAAAACTTTTACAGCAACATTTCGATCTAGGATGGTATCATAAGCTAGATACACATTAGCCATACCACCTTCCCCAATCGATTTGATGATTTGATAGCGATCACTAATCTTTTGCCCCTTCATTATCATAGATTTTCACCACGCTCTTTCATTGTTAAATAGGCAACAGAAATGTTATCTGTTCCTCCTCTTGCATTGCTTTTTCGGATTAGTTTAATAATTTTTTCTTCTATTTCTAAATTGTCTTCTAATACTTTTTCAATTTGCTCATTTGTTAGCATATTGGTAAGTCCATCACTGCATAATAGGATCCCTTCAATATCAGTTTCTACTGCAAATATATCAAGTTCTACTTTTTCAGAAGCGCCTAATGCTTTCATCAACACATTCTTTTTTGGATGAAATTTGGCTTCTTCTTCCGTTAAATCTCCAGCTTGAACTAGTAAATTTACTAAGGTGTGATCATGTGTTATTTTGTGTAATTTTTTATTTTTTAGGACAAATCCAGAAGAATCTCCAATGTTTCCAAAGATTAAAAATTCTTTGGTTAGAAGTGCTAAAACGAGTGTAGTTCCAAGTCCTTTTGAATCTGGGTTTTCTTCTGCATAATCTAATATTTTTTTATTGATCTCATTTGTGTTATCCGTTAACCAATTGACAGCATCCAACTTTGAACCAACACTACTAGTACTTGTAAATCTTTTTCCAAAATGGGTTACGGCCATACTAGAGGCTACTTCGCCTGCACGATGTCCTCCCATTCCATCTGCTACCATTAAAAGGTACTCGTTGTTAGCATTTTTTAATATGGTTACACTGTCTTCATTATGACTTCGTACACGTCCTGCATCTGTTAAATAAAATGATTTCATTTTTTCACCTAATTTCATGTTTTTGTGAAACTTCTTTACTTCTTAATTGACCACATGCTGCTGATATTTTGCTGCCAAATTCTTTTCTAATAGTCACATTAATTTTATTCTTTTTCAAAGTATCATAAAACTTCAGTATTTGATTTTTGCTACTTTTTTCATATTCTAAATGATTCGTTTCATTATATGGAATTAAATTTACGTAAACATTCATTCCTTTTAGAAGAGATGCTAGTTCTTCTGCATTCTCTTCACGATCATTTATCTTATTTAGCATAACATATTCTATCGTTATTCGTCTATTGGTTTTGTCAATATATGTTTTTAAAGTGTCTAATAACTCATTTATATTATACATTTTATTGACAGGCATTAATTTATTTCTTAGTTCATTATTGGATGCGTGAAAACTAATTGCTAAGTTAATTTGTAGTGGTAAATTCATCAGTTCTTTTATTTTGGGTACTAAACCACAAGTGGAGAGTGTAATGTGTCTTGCTCCTATTGCAATCCCTTTGGCATCATTGATTATTTTTACAAAATTTATTACATTTTCATAATTATCTAATGGTTCACCAATACCCATAATTACAACACTTGAGATACGTTCTTTCATTAATTCTTCAATTAATAATATTTGACAGACCATTTCATATGTTTCTAGATTTCTTATTTTTTTAAGTCTTCCAGATTCACAGAAAGCACATCCCATATTACAACCAACTTCACTGGATACGCAAACAGAATTACCATAGTCATGACGCATTAATACTGCTTCTATGTGTTCTCCATCTTCTAATTCTAGGAGGTATTTTTCTGTTAAATCATCTCTTTCTCGTTTTATTATTTTAGGCATCGTAAATGAGAAATCTTCTTTCATTTTTGCTCTGATTTCTTTTTTTATGTTGCTCCACTCTTCAATGTTTGAATTCCTTTTTTCATATAACCATTCAAAGCATTGTAAGGCTTTGAATTTTTTTTCATTCATTGAAAGGAAGTAGTCTTCTAATTGTTCTCTTGTTTCACTATAAATATTTTTCATAAACATCTCTTTCATTATACCAAATCTTGTTTGCAAAATACAAAGAAAATTGTTATCATACGCTTAGGTGAAAGTGATGTTAAAAATACATTCAGAAAAAATTTGGAAGTTGTTGCAAAATGATAAAAAAATACAGAAAGAACTAAAAAAATATATTAAAGAAGAACAGGAAAATTTTTTAAAAGCTCAATCAATGGTAGAGCAAACTCGTTTGAATCTTCAACATCTTCAAGAAAAAAAAGAAAATTTAAAACATGTTCGAGATCATTTGGATGATGAAATAAATCATAAAAATGCAGATATCAGTTTTTTAGAAATTCGAAAAATATTTTCTAATGCCCGAATCAAAAGACTTCAAAAAATTTTAGCTTCTACATGTAATGAATATAAAAGAAAAAAATATCAAAGATTAATTATGAGAGAACAGCAACATATTTTAAGTTTAGAGAACAAGCAACATGATATTCAAAAAGATATATCGGAGCTTTTAAAGCAAAAAGAGGATTGTTTAGAGAGTATTAAAGGTACTAACAAAGACCTTAGCAAGCAATACGACCAGTTAGAAAACGATCAAAAAAATTTATCTTTTTATGAAGAGGAGCTAAATACAAAAAAGGATCGTTTTTATCAGACTGCTTTTCAAGAAGCTAGTCAAAACTTTAAGCCTTGTCAGGATTTGGTAGTTCCAGACTTAGAAGAAAATAAAAAAATGACAAGGGATGAAGCAAAGAGAAAAGCTAATCCTATTTTGATTGATCAAGAATACCTACTTCAATCTCCAGAACAATTAAAAGTAAGACGTCTTACAAATAATGAAAAAGAAGAATACCGAAAAATTAATTAGTATTCTTCTTTTATTTTTTTGTATTATACTTTTGAATTCTAGAATTTTTTTCAGCTTTATTTGACAATGAAAGAGGTTGGGATCCATCTGGTTTCATGAGATCCTCCACCATCAATAGGATCATTGATATAGCAATAGTTTTGACGACAATTTCTTTCTAATTCAGTTTCATTTAAGTAATCTTTGGCAACACTTTGTGGGAAAACTATTACGCTAGATGTTCCACCATCTAGGTTAGCAGCATTATACGCTCCATAGTGAGACATCATTTCAGTTAAATCAACCATATCTGCCCCAGGAAGCCCTATTTTTCTTCCATCAACTACTAGAAATAAAACAATTCCATCTTGTCTTTGCCCAATTGCTGTTCTTGGAGCGGTTCCCCATCCACCATTTCCTTTGATAAAGGATTTTTTACCATTAACGATTAGAAATGGTCCAAAAGTTACAGCATCTCGAACTCCTTTATTTAGTGCTTCATTGGCACTCATTTTTCCAAGAATTAATTTATTTTCATTTGTAAACCCAATAAGTCCTCCTGTTGAGTTATATTCATGATTTGTAATTAATTTTCCATCTTTAATAACAATTCCATGTGGTACTCCACCATTACTACTATATTCAGGATCAATAAAGCCTCCACCATTCATAGCTAGTAAAGCCTCTTCATTGGCAGCCATATCTGTTACATATTGACCTTTATTATTCAAATATTTGGTAATTGCAACGCTTACTCTTGAGGGATCATAAATAGCTATTAGATATCCTGTATATTTGTCTTCTTTGAGGGAAATTATTTTATAAACTTCTTCTTCTCCACGCTCTAGGATTTGTTTTTCGTATTCATTTGCATATATTTGGGTATCAATATTTTCTCCAATGTTAATTAGATCTAAATCTGTGTCTTCTCCACTTTCGATGATTTGATTGGCATCTAATACTTTTGCTATCTCTTCTTCTGAATAAAACCATGTAGCATAGTATTGATGGTTCATTGTAGTCATTGCAGTTGGTATCAACCATTCACGGAATCCTTTATATGGTCCGTATAATATAAATAGTGATATTATAGCGCCAAGCCATTCAACGATTAAAACAGTTATAATTAGTATTTTCAAAGCTTTTTTTTTCATTTTTTTCATTTTTTTATTTTTTATTTTGTAAATAATGCTTGCAATCAATAAAGCTATAATAATAAAGCTTAATAAAAAAAGACTTAAATGAAGAGGTTTTTTAATTAAGACGTTACTATGGAATCCTACAATTAAACCAGATAATAAAATAGGAAGTAGAAACAAGGAAATGTATATTGTTGGTATGATTTTATTTTCTATTTGCTTCATAATCTACTCCTCATTGTTCTAGATGATATCTTTCTAATTTTAAATCATTTATATTATTCTCATTTAGCCATGTATTATAATTATCAATCAAAATATTGTATCTTTCTACATCATTTTGAAAGACATTGCTAGCACTTTCTGAGGTTTTTTTGATTGAACTACAATTTTTAGTAATCGTATTATCTTGATAATCTTGATTACATTTATTATGAATTTCTTCTGCAATTTGCTGAATTTCTTTTAAAATCTTTTGATAACTATTTAATGCTTCGATGAAACGCTCTTCTTTTTCTTTTAAATTGTTTAAGAAGGTATCATTATATAAATCATCATATTCTTTTTTTTGCGTATTAAAATTTTCTGCCATTTCATTTAATTGAACATATTTTTCTTTAATTTCGTTTTTGTTTTCTTCTTTTATTTTTTCTTCTTCCTTCAGTGCATTATTTACTTTACTCACAGAATATATGATTCCGATTACAATGCATAGAGCAAGAATGATCCCAATCATCCCTATTGTCTTTTTATTTTTCATACTACTTCAAATCCTTTTATTTTTTTTAGTATATCACCAAAGTTTATTAAAGTAAATTTTGTTTTTAAAAATAACGTAAATATTCACCTTGATAAATTTCATAAAAATTCGCAAGATTGTCAAAGTCTTTTGGACGTACTAAACTTGTTGGCTTTGAAAATTTATAAATTTTTGCTTCTTCTAAAACATGAGCTACAAAATAACTACAAACATATTTATTTTTAACATTTCTTGGAATGTCCCAATATTTTAAAATTAATCCTAGGAAGTCATACTTATATAAGCTTTGATTTTTGACCATCGTTTTTAAAATTCTTTGTACTTGACGGAATTGATGATTGGATACGTTTACTTCATAAATCTTACATACAGTTTTATTAAATTTCTTAAAAAAAGCTCCATCTTTTTTTTCAATTGTAAAACCACAATTGATGATAGAATTGTATTTTTTTCTCCCAAAACTATAAATTGTATCGCATTCTTTTTGAAGTGAAATGCCTACATGACTATAATCATATCCTGTTGCACGTTTTATTATTTTTGATGGAATGGTATTAGTATGCATTAATAAAACATAGATTTTCTTCATGTTAACACTCCTAATCTTACAATTCTGTCACTTTGTATTTTTATCATACCACTTTCTTTTCTTTTGTTCTATATTCTATTTTTAAATATCATTGGTTATTCTGCTTTTCAATATTTTTTTATTCATAAAGATAATTATTTATTTATCCTATTCAATTATTCTATTTCAACCGTCGAATAATTCTATCATCTTCTTTTAAATGACCAATTAATAAGGATGATTTGGGATCATGTTGTTTTATATTTTGTTCCACATTTTTTTCATCATAGTTAGCATAACAGTATTTGCAAAGATGATGACAAGTATTGTATGTTCCAATATCCACCATACTTACACATTCACATTTATTTCCTTTTCTAGCTGTCCATTTTTTGTATTCTTTTCCAGTTAATTTGTAAGCCATCTCTTTACTAAAGCATTCTCCTTTTATAAAACCATATTCGATGAGTGTTTCTTCTTCAAAACAAGTTTGAATTGTCATATTATATTTTTGGACAATTTTGCTGAATGATAATCCAATTTTTTTGAAGTCTTCTTTGGTTAATTCTTTCGCTTTTAAAATATTTTTATTTTCTCTTACATTTTTATAATCATCTAGAAAGGATACAATGATTTTACTTACATAACCTTCCAGCAATCTACACATTTTTTCCAGAGCTTTTTGATGGTATGTTATATTATATTTTTCATTTAATAAAATAGGATCATAACGAATATAGACATTATCAATCCCTATCATTTTGGATATCTCTTTTATGCCTTCTATCACTTTTGATTTAGAAGGAACATTTGGTTCAATATCTTCTTTATAAGGTGTTAGCGTAACATGAAATAATAAAGGTTTATTTATTGTTTTTAAATGCTTGATAATTGGCAGAGGATTTTTAGTGCAAAACATAATAGCATCAACATCTTCTAAATAGATTCTACTGACAAGTTTTGGATTAAATGGATTTCTTACATCAAAGAAGCCTTCTTTTAAACGGTTTAAAAACCAAGGAGTATAAAAGGCCACTATATCTGTTCTGCCACTTACATTTAATATCATCACTTCACATCCTTGAAATTCAATTGATTAATATTTTACTATCTTTTTTATTTTACTACAATGACTTAAAAAAATATCTGTAAAAGATGCTTTTTTCTGTATTTTAAAAAAAGAAGTGCATAGATAATGTGCAATAAGATTTAGAAGCAA
>CAJUGF010000050.1 GCA_910585915.1 uncultured Bacilli bacterium
CAAACAAAAAGCGATATACTCTTTTTCAATATATCACTTTGTCAACAATCTGAAAAAGAGCTTATGCTCTTTTTTTTTATAGATTGTTGTTTTTGGGCAAGAAAAAAAGCGAATATTCGCTTTATCTAAAATAATATAGAACAAAAATTCCTAGAATAAGACAATAGATTGAAAATTTCCATAGTTTTCCTTTTTGAACCCAGTTACTTAGCCATTGATAAGAGAAATAAGTAATGATACCAGATGCAATTAATCCAAAAGTATATGGAAGCATTAGATTTGTTAGATTTCCAGCTTCTAAAATGTCTAAAAGGCCTAGTCCCATTGATGCTATGGATACAGGGAAATATAACATAAAGGTGTATTTTAAAGAAGCTTTTCTTGATAAACCACAAAGTAGGCATCCAACTAATACTGTTCCACTTCTACTAATGCCTGGAAAGAGGGCAATCATTTGAAGAAGACCAATGATGATGGCATCCTTATAAGTTATATCTTTATCTTCTTTTTGGCCATTTGCTTTTCTTACTAAAAATAAAGCTGTTGCCGTAATTAGAAAAGCTATGCCTAGAATTCTTGGACCACTTACAAGTTCTTCAATTTTATCTTTTAGTATGATTCCTGCAATTCCTACTGGAATGGATCCAATTAAAATTAACCAGCAATATTTAAAATCATTTTGACATTCTTTTCTTTTTTCTTTTTTTAAAATATAAGTAAAGAAGCTAGTTATTAATTTTATAATGTCTTTCCAAAATATTATTAATATAGCTAGAAATGAGCCAAAGTTAGCAATAATTTCAAAGTTTAAATCACTCATTAAATTTGTATTAAAGATATTTTTTAATAGAACCAAATGTCCACTTGAAGAGATTGGCAAAGGTTCTGTTAATCCTTGGATTATTCCAAATATAATATATTCTATTAAGTTCAATTTTATCACCTACTATATTATATAATAAAATAACAATTATAGAAATATAATTTAATGGTGATAAAATGTTACGAGTATTTCTTTATTTCTTGGGAGTTCTTTGTGTTAGTGTAGGTATGATGTTTTGTATTTTATATCTAAATCTTTTAACACTTGGGTATAGTTTTGGTAATCTCGTTCATTTTATTATTAGAAGAGGGGAATGCCTTATTTTTTTCCTTGGACTTCTTTTGTTATTAATCTCTTGGAAAGGACCTGATTTTTGTGAATTATTATTACGATCTCACTCTAAATTTTGATATGGAACATTTATGGGAGTTTTATGAATGGGAAGAGAAGGATTTACTTACTCATATCCAAAAGATTCCACTTTTTCGTGTAGATTGTGATGTTATAAAGGATTTTATGATGCATCACATTCATGTTGATTCTTCCTTTGTATCAAAGATTGCCCATAAAACGGTAGCTTTTGATGATGAAGATATTTATGCAGCCTTTTTAATGAGTGATTCTAAAAATACTTTAGCTGTTTTGTTAAATGAAGAGGGAGAAGTTATTGCTCTTAGTAAGACACTTGTTTTTGATGATAATCATATTAATGAATTTATGTATACTTTAAGAGAGACAAGTATTCCTTATGAGATTGGAATGATAAGAAAGAAAAAAAAGGTGTTGCGACAAGAAGAAAAATTAAAGCAGTTAATTCGGGTAGAGCTTCAAACTTTGATGGATGAAAAAAATCAAGAAAAGTTAAAGTATCTTTATTATGAATGGACTGGATGTGATTGTGATTCTATGGAAGAGATGTATCAAGGTATGATGCAGGAACTCTCGAAACCAATGGATGACAAAATGTTGCAGCTTTCCTATTTTATTCGTTTATCTTATCATCAAGTTTAATTTTTTTATAGGACTTAAATAGTCCTTTTTTTCATATGTTTTGATAGGTGGTTTTATGAAACAATTGGTTTGCTTTCTCTTTTTCTTTTTTTGTTTTCCATTTTTAGTGTTTGCATATAGCGCTGAAAGTATGATTGCAATGGATGTTCATTCTGGAAGAGTATTGTATGAGCAAAATGCTTATGAAGAAAAGTTAATTGCTAGTACTACAAAAATTATGACAACTATTGTAGCGATTGAACAGATGGATCTTTTAAAGGAAATTACAGTAAGTGATGAAGTTTTAAAGGCATATGGTAGTGCCATTTATATTGAAGTTGGGGAAGTTATGACACTTCAAGATTTGTTGTATGGTTTAATGCTTCGAAGTGGTAATGATGCTGCAGTGGTGATTGCTAATGCAGTAGGAGGAAGCATGGAAGGATTTGTGCATCTAATGAACCAAAAGGCTTATGAAATAGGTATGAGCCATACTGTTTTTTATAATTCTCATGGCTTAGAAGAAAATGATGGAAAAGGAAATACTTCTACGGCTTATGATATGGCCAAGCTCATGCGATATGCGATGCAAAATGAAACTTTTCGTGTTATTACTAGTGCTAAAAATTATGTAGGGAAGAGTAATGAAAAGACATATCATTGGACCAATAAGAATAAGTTATTACATAGTTATGAATATACGATTGGAGGAAAAACAGGATTTACTGAGAAAGCTCGAAGAACTTTAGTAACAGTTGCCAATAAAGAAGGAAAGGAGATTGTGATTGTGACTCTTAATGATGGAAATGATTTTGCAGATCATAAGAATTTGTATGAGGTATTGTTTTCAGATTTTGAATTGTTGTCTATTTTTCAAAAAGATGATTTTTCAATCCCAGATTTAAAAGATTATCAAAATGATGAGCTTTATATTGAGAAAGATGTTCAAATTTTGATGAAAGCAGAGGAAAGAGAAAATTTACGTGTAGAGTATGAAATGTATTCTTTGGATGATTATCATACTGGCGATAATGTGGGTTTAGCACATGTCTTTTTAGAGGATAAAGAAATGATTTCAGTACGAATTTATGTTCAGAAGAAAGAAGATAAACCTAAGGGACTCTTTCAAAAACTTTTTGGGTGGTTCTTTCAATGGTAAGTTATATTTGGGGTTTTTTTATATTAATAGGCGTTTTCTTTTCTCTTTTGACTGGACAAACAGAAGCTTTAAATAATCAAATTTTTAGTGGGGCTACAGAAGGTATTAATTTACTTTTAGAGATGTTACCTTTATTGGTTTTGTGGACAGGTGTTATGAGAATTGCAGAAGATGCGGGGATTTTACAAAAATTTTCTAATTTGGTATTGCCTATATTACATAAATTATTTCCAAGTTTAAAAAAAGATGATCCAGCTCTTGGATACATTGCTTCTAATATTGCAGCAAATGCTTTGGGACTTGGGTCTGCTGCTACCCCTTTTGGATTAAAAGCTATGGAATGTATGCAGAAGAATAATCCTAATAAAGGTAGTGCAACAGAAGCTATGATTACTTTTTTGATTTTAAATACAGGAGGAGTAACCATTATTCCTACAACCGTTTTAGCTCTTCGTCTTAGCCACGGTAGTGCGAATCCTTCTGAAATTATTGTAACTTCGATCTTAGCTACTGCTTGTTCTAGTATTGCTGGATTATTGTTAGATTATTTTATACGTCGGAGGAAAAGAAGATGAATACTGTTTCCAAATTAATTATTCCTATGTTTGTAGTTGGGGTTATTTTGTATGGCTTTATTAAACGTGTCGATTTGTATGAGTCTTTTTTGGCGGGAGCAAAAGATGGTCTTATTATGACTTTTCATATAGCACCTGCTATTATTGCGATGATTTTTGCAACCAATTTATTTTTGAATAGTCATTTTATTGATCATGCTTTTCGATTTTTACATCCCCTGTTTCAAGCTTTTCATATTCCTATTGAAATTATTCCTATGGCTTTGGTTCGCCCCATTAGTGGAACTGCTTCGCTGGGGATTTTGAATAATATATTGCTTGTTTATGGACCAGATTCATTTGTGGGAAGGCTTGCTTCAACCTTACAAGGGTGTACAGATACCACAATCTATGTTTTGGCTTTATATTTTGGTAGTGTTAAAATTTCTAAGACTGGGCATGCACTTTTAGCTGGATTATTTGCTGATTTTGTGGGCATTTTAGCTAGTTTTTTGATCGTTTCGGCTTTTTTTTAGTAAATTTTATCTTTTTTCGGGCATATTTTATTGTATGATACCTTGTAAAGTGCTCAATAGAACCTTGAATTTTAGAGCCGAATTTGACTTTTGGGTATCAAATGTGGTAGAATTTTATTTGTTTCCGCAAAAAAGAGGTAGAGATAAATGGAAAAATTACCGTCGATTAGGGCTCTATGTGGGGCCATAATCGTAGTATTCTTTTTTCAAATCTTTGTTTCGTTTTATCACGATGTAACAAAGTTAGAATTTCATAGCGATGTAAGTACAATGGGGAGTTATTTACGTGCAAGTTCAGTTAATATCAGTGATACTAAGAATGCAGAGATTTTGAAAGAAGAGGAAGCTTCCTTTTTAGGAGTACCTGTAGCTAATGAAGTTGTACCTGTTATTGTTTATGATGGGATGACAATGGAAGAGCTCAGTGAAAAGCTAGATCGAAGCTTAAAATCTACTTTGTCTGGATATGGAAGCACTTTTGCTAATTTTTCTATCCAATATGGAGTAGATCCTTATATTGCTTTAGCAATTACACTATTAGAGACTGGATGTTATCATGGTGTTTGTAGTACACTTACCAGCCAATGTAATAATGTCGGGGGTATGAAAGGAAGTCCTGGCTGTGGTGGAGGAGCTTATCAAAGATTTTCTACATTAGATGCTGGGATTGAAGCTTTTATTCAAAACTTGTCTAAAAATTATTATCAAGTTGGACTTACGACTGTAGAACAAATAGGAAAAAAATATGCGGAAAGTAAAACATGGTCTACAAAAGTAAATGATTATATTTTAAAAATAAAAGCAAATTAGAAAGTATTTTTACTTTCTCTAAAAGAGACGAGATGTTCTCTTTTTTTGTTGATTCTTTTAAGATTTTTGATTTTTGATTTTTTCTTGCCTTTTTTGATATAACTCGCTATAATATTTATTATAGTAAAGTAGAGGGGATTATTAATGAATAATAATGATACTGGCATGAATGGGGTTCCAAATGGTTTTAATAATATGAATGGAATGGGAAATAATACACCTAATAATGGAATGAGTCCTACTATGGGTACGTCTAATATGGCTCCAGACAGTTTACAAGGGATGAGTTTAGGAAATGTTAGTAATTCGAATCCAGGCGTTTCAAATAATGTTGTAGGAAATGCTACGAATGCTAATATGTCACCTATGATGAATACAAGTGAAAGTAATTTAGGTATGGCGGTTAATGGATCAGTTTCTACACCAGAAGAAACTGGTTCATCTGCTCCAACAAGTGGCGGATTTTCTTTTGAAGCTTTTGCAAATCCACAAGCTGTGGAAACGCCAATATCGAATCCTACTATTGATCCAAATGTTCAGTCATTAGGAAGCATCGATAGTAATCCAATAAATACAACTACGACAATGAATCAAGCTGGATTGGATAATGTTACTATGAGTCAGACTATGACTTCAGATGTTAATGTTACACCACAAGGTACTATGGATCCTAATATGACTTTTGGACAATCTAGTATTAATCCAACTTCCACTCCGATGAATGGAAATCCAATGTTTGGAGATGCAAATAATACATTTGGACAAACAAATAATATGAACACCAACTTTGGAGGTATTACTGAAACCAATAATATGACGATGAATTCTAGTATGAGTAATAGTGATCCTATGGCAATGAATGGAGTAAATCAAATGAATTTGGGGATGGGACAAGGTACACCAAATCCATTTGATTCTAATGCAAATATGAATGGAATGAATAATTTTTCATCAATTCCAACTCCTCCAAATGCTGGAGATTTTAATACTTCTGGCAATAAGAAAAAAGGAATGTCAAAGAATACCATTTTAATTTTAGTTGTTTTATTAATTGCAATCATAGGGGCTGGTGTTTATTTTGTACTTAATAATACAAAAAAAACTGCTGGTACTATTACACTTAACGATATGCAATTAGAGCTTGGTTCAGAGTTGTCGACAGCGATTTCGGATTATGCAACTATTAGTGGTTTTGATGTGTCGACTTGTAAGTTGGATACTTCAAAAGTTGATCCTAAGAAAATGGGAGCTTATGATTATTCTGTTACTTGTGGAACTACTTCTAAGTCTGCCAAAATTATTATGCAAGATAAAACGGCTCCAGTTGTAGTTTTGAAAGAAGTTATGGTTTATCCTGGATCTAGTGTTAAAATTGAAGATTTTATTTTATCTTGTAGTGATGCAAGTAATTGTACTTATGAACTTGAAGATAAAACACAAGATTTGAATGCTCTTGCTCAAAATGAAGGAACTTATCAGATTAATTTAATTGTGTCTGATGATTATGATAATCAAACTATTGTTACTTTAAGTTTAAATGTTAGTACGAGTGCACCTGTTAAATATATGTATTGTACTCCTTCTATGAATAGTGATACTACTTTAAATGCTAGTGTAGAACTTGCTTATAATTACGGAATTGATAATAATGATATGTTATCTACTATTCAAAAGATTCAAACTTATACTTATGATGTTCAAGAAGATTATTTAGAAGCAAAAGCTGGATATAATACTACTCAAGGCAGTGTTGTCTTTGATGATGATGAATTTATTATTACGGTAACACAAAATTTAACTCCAGCAGAATTGTCTACTGAATTTAATGTAAATCCTTTTCCAACAGAGTATTCTGAGTTACGTCAATTTAATTTAAATCAAGGTATTTCTTGTAAGAATCGTTAAGAGAATATAATTCTCTTTTTTTGTGCTTTTTTCTTGTTCTCTTTTTTTCTTTTTCATATATTAAGTAGGAGGAATTTATGAAAAAGTTAAAGATTTGTGTTTATGCGATTACAAAAAATGAGAGTAAGTTTGTAAAACGATGGGTAGAATCTATGAAAGAAGCCGATGAAATATTTGTATTAGATACTGGATCTAGTGATAATACTGTTTCATTATTGAAAAAATATGGTGTACATGTTGAAAAAAAGATTATTGATCCTTGGCGTTTTGATGTCGCTCGTAATTTATCGCTTGAAATGGTATCTTCTGATGCGGATATATGTGTTTGTACCGATTTAGATGAGGTGTTCGAAAAAGGATGGAGAGAGAATTTAGAACATGTCTGGGATCAACAGAGTATGAATCGTCTTCAGTATTTGTATCATTGGAGTCACACAGATGATGGAACTCCTACAACGACTTTCTATATTAGTAAAATTCATAGTCGTGATGGTTTTTTATGGAAGCATCCAGTTCATGAAGTGTTAGAAGCCAAAGAAGGAATCGTGGAAAAAAATGCTTTAACAGACCAAGTCGTTGTTCATCATTATCCAGATCAAACGAAATCAAGAAGTAGTTATTTGCCACTTTTAGAAATGAGTGTTGTGGAGGATCCAGATGATGATCGTAATATGCATTATTTGGGAAGGGAATATATGTATTATCAAAAATGGGATCAATGCATTCAAACGCTTCATCAGCATTTAAAAATGCCTAAAGCTACTTGGAGAGATGAGCGATGTGCTTCCATGCGTTTTATGGCAAGAAGTTATTATGCTAAGGAGTATTATGAAGAAGCAAAGATGTGGTATGAAAAAGCAATATTGGAAGCCCCTTATTTAAGAGAAGGATATTTAGAACTTGCTCAATTATGTTATGAATTAAAAGAGTATGAAGAAGCTTATGATCATTTAATGAAGGCTTTCGATATCAAAGAGAAAAGTGTAAGTTATATTAATGAAAGTTTTGCATGGAATGAGTTTATTTATGATTTATTATCTTTAGTATGTTATGAGCTTGAAAAGTATGAAGATGCTTATGTATATTCTAAAGAAGCGATTAGAATTAATCCTAAAGATGAAAGGTTGCAATCAAATTTTCGATTTATAGAAGAAAAAGCCCAAAAAAAGTTTAAGGAATCTTAAACTTTTTTGGCATGGATTACTAATCTTTCATTGTCTCCTGTACAGGTCGATAGGGTTAGTATTTTATCATTTTCTGTTATTTCTATATTGAAATTATAAATGCTACGATTTTTTACTAAGTTAATATATTCTAAAAAATCATTATTATTGGCAAATTCTGTAATTAAATAGTCACTTGTTTTTTTAATATTATAAATTGAAAATATTTGAAAATTCATTGTTTCATACATCGTATTAAATGAAATAGTTAAGTTTTCTTCTTTAGTATACCAGCTTCTGTAAGCTGCTTTATGAAGTGTTCCAAACATAACACCACTGTAATACATATTATGTCCATAAATTATGGTATTTTTATCTAATACTTTGTCATTGTTTCGAAAGTCCATATATATCCAACCATTTTCATCTTTTTCTTTGTATAAATTATTATTAAGATAAAAATCGTTGTCAGGGCCTTTTACAACTGGATAATCTACTTTGGTATTGTTTACTTTTAACCATCCAACTACATCTTCATTAATGTCTAGTAGGGAGGCAATATAGTTATTTTTAATAATAAATTCATCATCATTTTTAATATCTAAATTTCCGCTTTGCGTAGCATTTGTTTCAATAATATTTTGGATATTTTCTTGTATAGAATCTATTTTTTTCATAGCAAAATAATTTCTAGTACTTACATAAGCAATGATGGATCCTGCTAATATAAAAATAATTAATCCACATATTTTAATTGTATTGATAATTAATTGTTTGAAAATGTTGTCTTTTAAATAGTCCTCTGAGTAGGTTAAAGAACATTTGATTTTTTTCTTTTTCCATTTCTTATTTAAATCTTTTAGATATTCTACTTGTTTTTCTTTGACCATGCTACCAGGAATTTGAATGGTTACATTTTTCAAATGATTTTCTTTGACTGTTTGCATTAAAAATTCTATATCTTCACGATTGAAACAGCTAACACGAATATTTCTTAAGTAACGATTGATTTTAGTGAATGTTATGAAATCTATTTGATCATCTTTTGATAAGGGAAGGTTCATTCGAACATTTCCTTTATAATAAATTTTAGAATATTGAATTAAATTATTTTCTTGCATAAAATTACTTGTATAAAAAAATTCGCTTCTAGTTTCAACTTTAATGTAATCATGGTCTAGCATTTCGATTAAAAATATGGGAATGTTATAACAATTGATTGATTCAATATGTTTTGACTCAATTAATTTTTCACAAATTGCAAAGGTTAGAGTTTCGTCATTTTTTATTTCCATACTTTTAATGGTTGCTATATTTTTGAAGAAAGGAAGCATAAAGAGGGCTAATTCATTGTTATCAAAAACAACTTTATTTAATTTTTTCATGTCACATAGTTCTTTTAAGAATAATGCGACGATTTTATAATTATTTGCTAAATAGTCTGTACCAAAAATTAATTCGTTAT
>CAJUGF010000051.1 GCA_910585915.1 uncultured Bacilli bacterium
TTATCTTCTGAAATAATTGAAGGCTTATAGAAATAATGAACGTCACTTTTGTGTAATTTGAGAGCATTATCTGCTTCAATTATTTTGCACTTAAAAACTGGTTTATTCGATTCAATTAAATCCTGACTTGTTTGATTCATTATACTCAAATCACCGTTCATCCATAACGTATATGGCACAATATTGAGACGCTCATCAAAAGCTATGAAAAATTGAGAGCTATCTTCAGAACATTTATTTGTATATCCTTTCGATTCTTCATCATAAGCTATTATCGGACATTGAATATGATTATCATGAACGCTTATGAAAAATTCTTTGATATATCGTCCTTCTGTGTCATAAACAACATCTTTTCTGAGAATTATTTTGAATATATTCCCATTGAAAGCTTTCAATTTTTGTTCAATATCATCATCATTTATTTTAATTTTCAATATATTATAATTTACATTATTGATTGTTTTTGTATCCCCTTCAACGTTTTCATTTTTCACATTGAATTCTGGAACTCCAAATTTTATATTAAAAAGTGAATCTGTCTTATCTGATGACGTAGCTAATTTTTCAATATCAACACCGTTTATTAATCCATTTACATTCAAATTTGCTAATATATTGAAATTGCCTAAAACCGGTTTTTTCTCATCAATTGTTCGGCCATCTTCTTTCAAAATATTGATATCATAGCTTTCTAATAATTCATTTACTGAATTCACTCCTGAAATATTTGCTGGCAAATTATTATTAATATTAATATCTGCTATTTCATCTGATAATAATTTAATATCATCAACGGGGTCTACATGATGGCGCCAAACCCATTCACCTCCATATTGAACAATTTGGCCTTTTCCTAAAAATCGGCCTGAATTCAAAAATTCAACCATAATTGACACACTCTCTGAATAGCTATTTCTCCAATTTCTGTCAAAACCTCTATTTCTATATGATAACATCACCCACTCTTCTAAATAATCATCCCATACATAGTTATCAGGAGGAACAAATTCATGATTGGTTCTCCATCCAGCTTCAAAATTCTGTCCATGTTCTTGCCATTCTTGATCAAAAACATTCCAAACATAATTATCACCAAAATGTTGTCTTTGATCTCTTTGCCATTCTAATCTTTCACTTTGATCTTGATTTATATATGAGTTATAATTTGCATGAAATATCCATTGATCATATCTATCACTCCAACGAAAAACACCATCATTTATTTGAGATGGCAACAGAAAGGTTGCTAATGCTGAACTAGGATTCGTTCTCCAGTCTGTATTTGATTCTTGAATACCATTTTCTGCACCGACAGCAACCCATTCACCATGAAAAGTGTCAATGATAAAATTGCGTGGCATATTTTGTGCATTAAGATTTGTTCGCCAACCAGATTGAAAATTAGAATTATTATGAAGAACCCAATGATCAGTTAATATGTCAAAAACATAATTTTCATCTCTTTGAAAAGAACGATCATGTGATGTGTCAATTACATTCACTTTTTCTTTCTTTTTTCGTCGTCTTTTTATCGTTGTGTTCACTTGAGTTGCTGCTTCTTGATATATTTCTGGTTGAAACATCGCATCAACAAAAGAGCCGACACTATTATCAATTATTAAATGATTTTGCTTTTGAATTAATTGTTGAATGTCAAGATGTTGTTGTTGAGAAATTTGGCCAAAAAATCTTTGATTATTATTATTATTATTATTATCATTACAATTGCATTCTCTTATATTTGAGACTCTTTCTTCTAAAACATTATGTTGCTGAATAATATTTCGAATATTTCTATTTGTTGTATCGATCCATCCCTGAAAACTAGGGTCTCTCATATCGTCATCATTATTATCATCATCATTATTATCATTTCCATTTCCATCAATAATAATGCCATTATTAATATCCAACAATTGCCCTCCTTCAAAATTGCTCGTGCTTAATGCTAAACGTCCATTTTCAATTTTTTTGGCACGAATCTTTTTGAATGCACTTGTGATTACCATTCCCGTAATTCCTGAACCAAGAAGAACCAAAATAACAGTAAGGATACTTTTCATAAGCTCTGTTTGGTTTTCATAATATTTTTTCAAAAATTCATAAGCACTATTCACTTCAATAACGATATCACCCGTCGTTTCTATTGGATGATTGACAAATTGATAAACTGCATGAATAATTTTTTTTGTGGATTTATCCCATATTAATTGAACTGTACCGTTAAATATTTCAATAAATTTTTCTTTGGAAAAGTTGTTATATAAAAATGTTTGTATTGGAGCTGTATATTTACTATTTTGAATTATCTCTTTGAGCCAATCCATGAACTTGCCTATATCAACTGGATTTTCAATATCAACGATATCCTCTCCATCAAACATAAAACGATATTCTCTATTTTCTATTTCTCCATCTAATTTATGAAATGGTATCTGAATTTTATCAAGAGCCTCCATCATTTTCTGTTTATTTATATTTTTGCCTATCCATTCTTTCCAGTCTTCAAAACTGCTTGTATTTGAAAAGTATTGTTTCAAAAAGTCGACAAAATTTTCGACAACGGCAAAATGTTTATCACCAGCAACATCATCATCAAAATGTGCTATATATGTCTTCTGATATGTTTCTCCATCTTTACCAAACACAGTCTGTTTAAAATTATTATATATATTTTTCAAAGCAGTTTTATTAAAATTCTCCATGATATGACGGAAAAAATTCTGATTCTGTTTATCGGCCTTCTTCAATTTTTCAAAAACATTGGCTATATTATCATATTCGATTTCACCTTTATCGTTCACTGTTTTTGTTTTTAAAGTTTTTGTCTCTATTTCATCTTTGGCTTCATTATATACTGTCACTTCTTGATTATTTAAGCCTTCCATAATATCTTCATGCATTTGAGATATTGTTTCTGTGTTTGTATTGATTGCATTGACCATTTGGTCAAAATTTGTGATAGGTTCTTCTTTAGTTTTCATTCTATTTTTGGTCAAAAATGATCCATACCATGGTTCTGATTCTTTTTCGGTTTCTTCATACGTTATCACTTTTGCTTTTCCATCTGGTTTAATATTTGATGAACTGTCAAAACCGAAATCTTTCAAATTATTGAATGTTTTCATCCAATTATATAAATTTTCAAGAGTGATATTCAATGATTCAATAATCTCATTAATTGTGGTTACTTTTTCTTTTTCATAATAGCATCGTTTATCCTCCCAATAATCCAAAAGTTGAGCACCATCCTCTTTTTTAAGGGGGAGCATTTTCAATAGTTTATTATCTGGGCTGATAACCGTCATAGCCCTTGAATGTTTAATAAACTGATTGAGTACTCTTATTAATTGATTATATGTCTTTATTGAATTGTTTTCTGTTGAGATATAATATTTATTCTTTAGATCAAAATCTAATCCTTTCAATGTTAAGTCTGAAATTTCACG
This sequence comes from uncultured Bacilli bacterium, assembly GCA_910585915.1. Lineage (GTDB taxonomy): Bacteria > Bacillota_I > Bacilli_A > RF39 > UBA660 > MGBC162267. The sequence goes on from CAJUGF010000051.1 coordinate 3,453, forward strand.
GTTTACATCAAAAGTTGCGTCTATTTTCAATTGATTTAGAGAGTTTTGAATAGCATCTGAATTATCATTCAAACATTTATAAAGCTGTTCTAAGGTGAAAGCATTGGTCAATTTGCCATTCACCTTGATTTGTCCTGTTGGATAAATATTGACCTTATATAAGTTTTTTATATCTCCTGGTTTTATACCTGCACCTGCGGTTATATAAGCATCTATCTCTGTTTTATTATAAATGTTATTGAAGAAAACTGAAGAACCATCTTCATCTTCTATTTGAACAATTTTATTTCCATTCTCATCTTCTCCGACTTTGATTTCTATTCCATTTGATTTTAATGTCTCAGCCTCACTTGATTGAATTGAGTATAAACCAATCGACATATTTAATAATAAATAAATGTTAATTTCTATGCAAAGCCGTGATTCACAAAAATATCATACTGTGTCTTTGACGATGAATATACCTTGGAAATGCAGCTATGTAAAATATTATGTGTCTTCTATAAACACTAATTCAAACATATTATTAAGTACAAAAGATGATTATATGAAATATCAAGTTGGCAAAACCGTTCATACTATTGAATTTTCTGAGTCCTATCATTATTCTATCAAACAACTTGAACAAATTTTTAGTCAGAAAAGTGAATTAGCATGGGAATATGATAAAAATAAACGAACATTTAAGATAACAGCAAGTTTGAAAACAACAATTACATCAATATCTCACAGAGCAGCATTATTGACTGGATTATATAACACTCCGTTGCCTTTGACAATTGATCCTAAAGAACCCTTTATTGTGCCAGATTTGCCGATCATAACTCATACAAAACTTTATTTGGTCTCTTTACAAGGTAATCCGATGTATTCAGCTATTGGAGATCAAGAGTATACTCCTTCAGTTATAGGAAATATAAACACAATGGCTATAGACGGCAAGCCACTGATTTATGACTTTGAGAAAGAAGGAAAACCAATAAAAATAAAAACAAACACAGATAGTTTAAAATATTTAGAATTAAGTTTAGTCGATTTCCAATTTCAGCCTATCGCTTTAAAAAGTCCTTTGTTTGTTTCAATTAAAGTAAAGCCAGCTAAAGATGCAGACGTTAAGGATGTGTTAACTAAATGAATTTAAGGGTCCTGCTAAACTTTTTGAGATTAGTCTGCTGAAAAGTTTGAGTTTTTCTGAATGCATTTGTGCCATCTAATAAATTGAACTCCATTTTGGCCCCAGCATACAATTTTTCATAGAGTTCTTCAATTGTGATGCCCATTCGTTTACATTTATTAATGATCACTTGATGAGGAATGCCCTTGAGTCTTATATGATATCCTTCTTTTCCTTCTTCATCGACTAAGATATCTAAATAACTTTTCTTGCCTAATGCGATCAGTTTTCGTGAATGTATTTGGCCTACTGCACCCTCAAAACCGTCAAAATCATTATGAAATTGACACATGTTTTCACCTATTAATTCAGCATTATATTTCTCCTTAAAGATCTCTGCCACTTTTTTCACATCATCTTCATATAGGTGCATGCTATCGGTATCTTGATAGAATATTTCAATCCCATTTTGTTCTGCACTAGCCATAACACGATTCATCAAATGTTTTGACCATGAAAGAACGCTAGCACCAAATTGTGGGAGATTGAAATGATCATTGATCGGCTTCAACTTTTTCACATAGCATCTATCAATTGTCGGTTCATCATAGATTTCTGTGATAAAGTTATAATTGCGCCAAATGTATTTCATTAGCTCATCTCTGGGTACACTTTTTGTTTCGGTTTTCATCGCTTTCAATATTGATTTGCCATAGATTGAATTCAATAGCAATTTGATCGTTGACTGCAGTGGATTCTTCTCTTTCTTATATTTGAGTCTTAAATTAAATAATCCAAGAATGAACTCATTTATCTTCTTATTAAATCCTTCATCAAAATAGTAACCACGAATGATTTCGTATTTGATATCATAGAACTCTATTAAATCCATTAGTGCAATCTTGTCAATATAAAAATTGCTAACAGGGTCATTGTCAAATATTTTTGAGCCCTTATCATTTCGTCTAAAGACTTGCCCGAATTTATATGGCTTATCGGATTTGCACTTGATTTCATTAATATTGATTTCAATAAAAAAAGTGTCAAATTTCATCAATTGATCATGGTCTATATTTTGAGGCAAAATTTTCGGTTTTCCTTTAGCAACACCATCCATTACATACATAGCTGAAGGATAAAGGCTAACTGCATCAAAATCTTGTATTCTTCCTTCTATATATTGCTTTTGATTTGATGCTGTCATTGTTCTTCCTCCGCTTACACATCTTTGAATAAAGTTTTGCGGTTTGCCACTTAATTGATAACAACCGTCAAAACATCCATATTTATTGGCGAAATGATAACCGATAGATGAGATTGAAATAAAGTTATTAACGCCTAACATTTCTGTACCTGTTTGTTTGAATACTTCTTTCAAATCTTTATCAAATTTTTCAAGCCCTTTCATAAGAACGATACAATCCTTAAAACAATAGAACTTGGCATATTTCATAATATTAATTGAATCATTTTTTTCATTGTATGCTTCACTTATTTTGGCATTTTCTAGGATTTGTTTGCTTTCATCTTTGCCATCGTTCTCTTTTCTATACTGCTCATAGAATTCATTGATTGGCAGAACAGCTTTTTGAATGTTTTCTTCAGTGTATATTTTGTATGCCATAACCTCTTTATGCACATCTAAATTAAACATAGATGCAAAATTCCTGAGAGCCGATGGAATAATTGAATAGGAATTGCGAAACGTAAGCTTTTTCACTAATTTACCATTTGAAGCATACTTGAGCATAATGACTTGCAAAACTGTGCCTGTTCTTTCAGTTATTTGTGTTTTCCATCCAGGAGTATTGATGAAAAAGCAACCATCGTACTTTAAATTGTGAAAATAAGTTAGTGAATTATTGTATAGATAATTGAGAAGCTGACGATCAATGTTTTCACCTTCAAAGCTTATTTTGTGAATATTTTGGCCTTCACGATACACTGTGCAATTCAAATAAGGACGATGAGGAGATACAGTAGTGTCTGTTTCAAAATCTGAATAATATACTCTAGACCAATCTTTCTCTTTCTTCTTATCTTTATTCGAGTCTATTATTTTTGTGCATAATTCTTCATTATAATCAAGATCAATGTAATCATTCAATCCATCGTATTCGGTTGTATTCAATATGGATAATTCGCAGCTTCTTATCTCTCTGAACATATTGAGCTCAAACATTTTTCTGAATATCATCATTGGAAGAGTGCCATTTTCTGAATAAAAAATCTTTTCGCCTTTGATGCCTTTGATCATGAAGCGGTTTTTATCATCTTTGAACTTTTCGTCTATTTCTTTTGCATGTTCAAGATAATAGATGGTGCATTTGATTGGCCTATATATCATGTAGTGATCTTTATAAAGAAGCAACTCTACTGTTCGATCATAACCTTTCTTTCTTGTGTCTATTTTGATCTGCATTTGATGCTTAATATCAAACCTTTCGTCGATTCTTTTCACGACAAAACTGCATTTGAATTTTTCTGATATCTCTTTGATTTTGTTATTTGGTATCGATTTTGTTTGAACATAATATCGCAAGTGATTTATTTCTTCATCATTGAACACTCCTGACTGAATCAAAGCATAGACAAAACAATTGTCTTTATAATTTTTCTTATCTATCTTTGAGAATATTTGGAATTCACTGAGATCTAAATTAGATAAATTAATAAAAGGAAAGAATGAGCCTTCTGGTGTTGATCTATAATCTGGATCGATTTCGACTTCTTCATGATATAAAGCATGGTCATCTTCATCTTCTTTAATAACATCGAACTTAATTCCTTTATCGTCTAGTTGTTTTCTCAGAAAAAGTACATCATATTTGACTGGAATGAATTCAAAATTGACAGTTGGGTTTGTATCTGATTTCTCTTCTGACAAGTCTAATTCGCCTGATATGTGACCTATTGTGCTCTCTATGTCATGTTTGTCGCTGAGAGTGAACCATTTTGCGTGTCCATCAAGTGTGTATGCTTTGACGACAACTTTTGATTTATTTCGAATCTTATAGCAGTGTCGAAGCATCTCTGTAAATGCGAGTCTCTTGCACTCACTGTCTCCAATATCGACGTCAAAGGAGAACTCTTTTGCAGCCATAAACATGAGTCTTTTGAGTTCTCTTTGAAATAACTCTTGATCATCCACTTCTTGTACTCTTTTTTCGTATGCTTGTCTTGCTTGTGTCTTTGATTCTTCATAAAAGTCTATAGACAAGTTCATTATGTCATTATCTACATTTGATATATTGGTTTTCATCTTTTTCCCCGACAAGCCACTTCTCTGTAATCTCTGTATTTGATTTTGCTGTGTTTGAACAAGTTTTATCAATTCTTCTCTTGAAAGTTTGTTGAAGTCCATTTTAAGTGTGATTAAATTGACCTTTATTAACCTAAAAACCGTAGAAATATAAAAAGAAAAAATAAAAGAAAAATAAGAGAAGAATTGTTTATTAATGACCTTATGCTATTAAAAGTGTCTTTAAATAATGTTCAACCCACCATGCTGTAATTGTGGGTAAGTTTTTAAGATTCACATCTGGAGCATTATCCTGAAGTGATAGTAAATATTGGTATTCTCGAGGATCATTAACGAGCTTTTTTATTGAGGAAGTAAAGTCATTATAAAGATCTTGTTGGAGCTTGGATGTATTATAATCTTTGCTGTATTTATTTTTGAAATCTTCATGGACGAATATTAAACGTCTTGCTTCTTCTGATCTACTGATCTTTCTTTCTAGAGTTTTAGCAATTCCAGCTGGATCAACCTTTTCTCTATTATCCCAGGCATTGTTTACCACTCTCACTAATTCATCTAAGAAAGCCTGTTCTTTGCATACTCTTTTTGAAACAGATGCATAATCTATTTCCGGTGCTGGTGCTGGTGCTGGTGGAGGTGGAGGTGGTGGTGGTATCTTTAGTTTTGTAATTTGTTCCTCTAGGTTCTTGATCTTGGTCTCATAATCTGCTTTTTGCTTTTCCAGCTTTTTGTCCACATATTTGGTCATTATTTGACGAATTCTCCAATCCAACTTTGTGAGTGGATTTGGCTGCTGATCGGATTGGAGAATTATGTCCATTAATCTTTCCCAGCTTTTTGTCTCTTCCTCTGGTTCAGCTGGCAAAAAATTTATGACATGGCCAGGTTCTATTTGCAAATGAGGTTCTTCTTCCTCCTCTTGTTGCTTATTCAGCAAGTTTTGCAGTAATTGATTCGAGTCTTGCTTGTTCAGCAAGTTTTGCGACAGATTCTGGTCTTGCTTATTCAGCAAGTTTTGCGACAGATTCTGGTCTTGCTTATTCAGCAAGAGTTGCAACAATTGATTCGAGTCTTGCTTGTTCAGCAAGAGTTGCAGTAATTGATTCGAGTCTTGCTTGTTCAGCAAGAGTTGCA
>CAJUGF010000052.1:0-2968 GCA_910585915.1 uncultured Bacilli bacterium
TCTTCATATCAAAAAACAAATGTGGGGAAAAAGAAGGAACTATATGATCACATTCTGGACACATGAATACCCTAAAGAACTGCCAGATAACTCCACTTATCTATGTACATGTGAGGATACTTGTGAGAATGGCAGATATCATGGTCATGCATTCATTTATTTCAAAAATCCAGAAGATATGAAGTGTGTTAAGAGCTTATTTGGTCATAATGCTCATTTAGAAGTGCCTCGTAGAAACAGCTGGTGTATTCGATATATACTGAATAACAATACGAGAAAACATGACTTCCAAGAATTTGGTGAACGGCCATTAGATTAATTTTTTGTATTTGAAAAATGAGCTTTGTTCCATTAAAAGGCTTTATAAATGACTATGAGATTTTAAATAAATACCCTTTCACAATAAGAAATAAGAAGACACGTAAACCATTGAAAGATTCAAAACATAATGAAGGTTATTTGACGGTTAATTTGAATGGTGTAAACTATTTAAAACACGTTATTATTGCCAAACAATTTTTGCCTAACGATGATCCTGTTCACAAAAAAGAAGTCGATCATAAAAACCGCAATCGTAAAGATAACCGTCTATGTAATTTACGATGGGTAACGCATTCTGAAAACAATTATAATCGTAAAATGCCGTAATTTATTTTTATTCAAAATGTCAGATATAATAATTATTCAAGGTCAAATTCGTTTTAATCCACCTATAACAAATCAAAAAGTTGCAGATTTGAAAAGAGAACACAATTTTAAATATATAGATATCACAAATAATTATGTGACATGTTTAGTGCCCTATAATTGGATACCAGCAAAGGGGTTTAGGGATGAATTAGAAATATTTGCGAATAATATGAAGGGCAAATTATTTAGAGAACGTTTTAGTGGTGAAATTTTGGCCTATAAAGGATCGCCTAATGCTAAATCTGCTTGGCGTTATTTCATTAAATATGGGAAGGTGCAAAGTGACAATAATGCTGCCTTTAAGTTCATAAAATATTATAAGCCCAAACCAAAAAGACATGCAAAATGGGTGAAGCCAGAGCATGATGATGCATTACCGCCACCTCAAGAAGAGCCATCACAAAATAAAACAATCTTTCAGAAAAAGTCATCGTCTTCGGCCAAACCTATACTTAAAAAGTTGGCATCTTCATCGTCTTCTTCTCAAACATCTACATTATCATCAAGCGGTACATCAAGAGCGCCATCTCCTCCCCCACCCCCACAAACATCCCCTCAATCATCAAAACAAACATCAAGGCACACATCAAGACCACCAACACCTCCAATGGATCTAGACCAATTTATTGATTATAATGCAATCACTGATAATAATTCACAATTAGAATCAAAAGAAGTATATCCATATCTAAAACTATTAGTAGAAAAAGGAAAAAAGGTGAAAAGAATAGGACATGTAGCCTTATTGCCTCCTGATTGGTTTTATTATCTATATGAGAATCCGAAACAAGAAGCAGTGGACTCTCTCTTTGAGTATCTTAGTAAAGCTCCACAGTTTAATAAGAAACCAATTGATTATTATGATTGCATTGTAATTCCTGCTGAACTAGAGGAACATTGGATATTAATAGTAATCGATAATGGCAATAAAGATATCGGTGTATATGATTCAAACATGAAAGCATACCCAGATATCGGTAAAATAATGAATAAATTCTTGAAATCACAAGGCATTAATCAGAAATATCCAATGAGATATAATCGTGTTCCTAAACAAAATAATGATATTGATTGTGCTATATTAATGATGCAAAATGCAAGGATATTATTGCATGATGGTAAATGGCCTTATCCAATAGATGACGTACCTAATATTAGACAAAGAATTGCACGTGAATTAAAGAGCAAATCATTAGAAACAGCTGCCCTCCCACCTACACCACCCAGTTTTCAAAAACATTCTAACAACACAGAAAAACCGACTCTTCCCAAAAAAAAAATGAGTCAAGCTGAGAAGGAAAGAATCGAACAAGAGACTTATAATTATTTTATTAAAAAAGGTGCATATCATTTAGCTAAATCATATAAATACCCTTATTGGAATGTTCATGAAGATGTAGAATCTGGTGTACCAAAAGATAAATCAAAAAGAATGTAAATTAAAAATTTTTCAATAAATAAAAATGCCAGAATTAATTTTGCCAATTGAATGTTCACTTTATTTTAATAAAACATTGAAAAAGACAGAAATATCTGAATTATCAGAAATTTGTAAATCAAAGTTTAAATTATCAAACAAAAAAATAATCTTTACTGATTGGGCAAAGAAATTTGATTGGGATGATTATGAGGACGTTAAAGAAATATTGAATTTAGTGGCCAAATATTGTTCAGTACATAAAATCACACTTTTTGGATCGATAATTGGTTATATAGGTGAAAGGAATGAAAATATGGTCAAATCAAAAGCCTATCAGATTCAATTGAAAAAGGGAGATATAATTCCAAAGGAAATAATTCTTCATGCTAGTAAACCAAGAAAGAATAAGTAAGATATTTATTTTTAGTCAAAATGGAGTTACCGCCAAGAGTTAAAACACAACACCCTAATCGTGAAAATATTGTACATGATGCTAACGTTCCTGTCCCAATTGAGACTGCTTTTTTCTTAGAGGACTCACAAAGAGATCCAAGCAAATTTAATCGTTTTTATTTCAATTTTCCTGGTGATTGGTCAACGTCAAACAAAGGCGAAACAATTGTGGGTGTAAGGTCAATGTGGCTCGTTTCAAAAAGACGAAAACTTGAATTCACCATCTCAATTGCTAAATATTTAAAGGTTTCATTTGATAAAATACCTGGATTCAGTATACACGATAGAATTAAATCTATGACTTCATCTCTTTATCAGGATGATTTAAAAATCAAAGAAATAAAAGTAATTGACTGGCTCTCAACAGAAAGAGATTTCAGAGGATTTTTTGAAGCAGTCCACAAT
>CAJUGF010000052.1:3068-8757 GCA_910585915.1 uncultured Bacilli bacterium
TGACTGGCTCTCAACAGAAAGAGATTTCAGAGGATTTTTTGAAGCAGTCCACAATTCATTGAAAAATTATATCTCATCTTTATGGAAGGATCCTTATGAAATATTTGAACAATCTGATCTTGATGTTTTGAATAGAGATATACAAACTGACGGTTATTATGACGATAGAGGGTTTCATGAAAAAATATATTCTGAACGAAACAATAATTCTTTAGATCCATACGGTTGTGCTTTCAAATTGAAAGAAATAAACAAAGATTTTGAAGAAGTATTCAATATTGGTGACGAACCTACTCAAAATAAAAAGAATGTATATTTTGATTTCTGGGATGACGTTCTAACTTTTGATAATATTTGGGATCGTCATTCATGTAAAGTTTATTCTTCACTTGGCGAACAATCATTACATAATTATATCGGTAATTCACAAATTTATTATAATCCTATCAAATATTTTAAATTGAATTCCTCTGATCAACGGTTTTGGATTGAATTATATTCTGCCAGACAATACAATGCCCCCGTTAAATTACCCAATGGAGAAACTTTTGTCATGGAAATGCAGTTCTTGCCTTATAATAAGATGTTATACGTTTAATTTATAAAAAAATGACATCACTTGCAGAATTATACAAGGAATATCCATACCGTGGTCCAGCTTTTGAAAAACATGCACTTGAAAAAGGTTATTCGAAAAAAGAGATAAGGAAATTTCAATCAGAATCCGTTGTTCATGATCAAAAAGTGCCAACTCCTAAATATATACCTATCGTATCGTCTCATTCCGGAGGTTTTCAGATGGATACGTTTATAAACGATAAAGGAGCTAACGGTTTGAATTATTTGATGCTTATCAATATAAATACCCGTAAAGCTTATGCATATCCGATGAGAGGGAAAGGGGCGTTACAGGTCAAATCAGCATTGAATAAATTCATCAAGGAAGAACCAAATTGCCATTCAATCGCTTCAGATCAAGATGCTGCTTATTTATCAGACGAAGTGACATCTTGGATGAAAAGTCATAAAATTATATATACGACTACAACGGATGATAATCACAATAATTTAGGAATAATAAACCGTTTTATGAGAACGATAAGAGATTTAGCCGTTAACAAAAATTTGTTAGATGCCGATATATGGAAAGATATATCAAAAGAAGGTGAATTAACACACAAACCTACAAGAAATATTTCACCAAAAGAAATGCAGTCATTAATGTCAGCATATAATGAATCATATCATACTAAAATAAAAACAGCCCCCAATAAAATGACAGCCAAAGACGAACAGAAATATATTTTGAAAAATAAAACGCAAGCAAACCCTTATGATTTCAAAGAAGGTGATAAAGTACGTATCGTAGAAGAAAAAACGATTAAAAATAAAAAACGAAGAATGGTTAGCAATCAAGCATATACAGTTGATTCAAAATCTGGTAATTTATTCAAAATTGCTGCTAACGATAGATCTGTGAACGATTATCCTGGATACAAAATAGTTAAGGCGAAAGGATTTGTTCCTATGGCCAAAACATTGAAAAACGGCAAAAGAGGGAACATAGAGGAGATTTTAGGGTATAATAATGCAAATGACCAATACAAGGTCAAATGGGATGATGGAAGTCAAGGGTATACATATGCCAAAAGTATGAGAGAAGGAAATCCAACAATATTATCACGGTTAGAACGAATGTATTGGGTGAAAACAGGTGAAAACATACCAGTTAAAATCAGAAAATACATTTAATTATTCTTAATCAAATGAAAGGAAATATTATTCAAAAAGTTGAAGAATTAATCAATGAGACACTCAGAAAAAGTATGAGAGAAATTGAGGGCGCTTTGATCAAACCATTATCAGAAAATTATCCGTTTTCATCAAATGGGATATACTTTTTGATTGGACGTCCTGGTGCTGGCAAAAGTTATTGGATTTGGCGCCATATTATGATTACTGAAAGATTATTTAAACATCCATATTATCATAAAATTTATTTCTGCTCAACGTCTGGTAAAATGGATAAAACCGCCGAAGTTTTGAATAAAAAGATTCAAACAAAAATAATTTATGTCTCAGAAAAACAATTGATGAGCGTTCTTCAGAAACATTTGAAAAGGAAAATAAAATATTATGCACTTGTCAAACATATCCTCTCAAAAATGAAAGAAACGTCTGATGAGATGAGGCGTTTAATTGAAAAGCATCATTTAACTGACCTTCAAGATAAAATCATTTATATTGCCAGTAAGCTTTGTAAATATGGAACCGCCTCTTATCCATTCAATACTCTGATTATTCTTGATGATTGTGCTGGTTCAGATTTATTGAAAAACGGTAATTCAGAATTTATTAAATTGTTGACAAAAACAAGACATTATAACATAACGTGCATAATGGCATTTCAAACGATAAGATTTGTGCACATAAATGCTAAACGTATGGCAACCGATATTATCTGTTATAGCGGTTATTCAGAAGAAGATTTCACCTCTTTATTGCAGCAAACAAATAACAACTTAAATACAAAGGCAACTGTGCAAGAATACTTGCAACATAGAGAACCGCATGACAAATTTATCATGAACATAACTGCAAACAAATACTATTTTGAATCTTAAACGTTTTATTGAATTTTAAATGGGATTATTTAGAAAATGGGCGAGAAGAAGTATTGGCCTTGGAAGTCAATTATTAATGGGAGCAGCAAATTCAGCAACAGGAGGATTAGCAGGTAAATTAGCGGATAATGCAACAGGAATAATGAAAAATCAATCAGGATTAATAGGCAAAACAATGGGTAGTTTAGGCAAAGCATTTTTAAGCGATAATATGAGAAACAAAATCTCAAATGTAGCGGATGCAGCAATAAAATACATTCCAAAAGGCAACGTAAGAGAAGCATTAACAAAAATCAATAATCATGCACAAGGAAGAGATGAAAACTATAAAATGCCAAAACCCGCTAAAACAGAATCGAGTAGTTCAAATAATTCACCAGCACCTATAAATCATGTACATTCATCAAATTATGAATAATAAGAAAAGTCAATTTTATTGAGTTTTAAATGTCAAAACACTTAACAGGCTCAAAACGTTTAGCGGTTATTCAAAGGTGGATAAATGGCCATGACGATCCAGATTGGGAGGTTTTGCCAACTCGAAAACAAGGAAAGTATATTGTTAAAAAGCGAGAAACACCAATAGAAGAAGAAAAAGAAGAGAAAACTCCAGAAAATGAAGAGAACGAAGTTTTTGAAGAGGAAGAAGAAAAACCCAAAATGCAAAAACAAAAGTCGAAAAAACTCACAAAAAGTCAAGAAATCGATCCAACGATAAACCTTGAAATCTTAAATCAACTCAAATTACTGGGTGATGAAATCAAACGCAAAAGAGAAAAGAAAGAACAAAAACGATTAATTGAAGAAGTAATCTCAAAGAAAACTCCAGCACCAAAACAAGCACCTCCTCCTCCTCCTCCAATACAAGAAGAAGAATATTATGAACCACCAATTCCAAGACAAAGACGAAACAGAATCTTTGATGATATATATTAACTTTTTTTATTCAAGAAATGATTAATCATGAGGTTTATATGAAAACATCAGCTGAAGTTTGTTCGCAAATTGCGTCATATTTCGATGTTGTAGATAGCTGTATTGCCACTTCTGATACAAACAAACAGTATTCAATTAATCCACAAACATCATATTCGCCTTCACCTCCAATAAAACAAGGGTCATATACAAGTGTTATTATTTCTCCAAATACACACAATACAGCTGACATCTATAATGGTTTTATTCGTGCTGATCTAAAAGTGACAATGAATATAAATGAAAAGATACCAGATTTGAGTGATATTGGCGGTTATCCATTCAATAAAATCTGGTTTGGATTCAAAGATGCAAGAGATGCTATTGAAAAATATGAAATAGTAGCTAACGGAATAACGATATATACACAAAACTTTGGTTGTGAAGAATCGTTCTTAACTGCATGTTGTGCGAATGAAACAACAAAGAGAGCAGATGTATACTCAAAGGCAAGACATAAAGATATATGGAATAATAATTTTGCCACTCGTTGCGGAATAGTAATTAATTGGCCAAAAGATGATTTAACAGCAACATTTACGATTCATTTAAAAATTGATTTGCGTAGATTCTTGCCATTATCAAATATAAAATATTTACCAGCTTTTGCAGGAAAACTCGAATTAAGATTATATTTCTCATGTGCTGGTATGCTTTGTTGTCCATGTGGACCATCAAGATCTTTACTTGCTCAACCATCTCTTGCAACTAAATATACTTTTTCTGCGATCACTAATGAATTCACACCTGTTGGCGATGATGTTAAAATATGGATTTCAAGTACATCAGCTAATTCATCAGGCCAAGCATCAGAAAAGACAGATGGAGCTGAAATATTAGCATCAGAAACACCATATACTCTTTATTCTGGTTTACGAAAATTCCAAGTCTATGAGTATGAAATCACTGAATGCTCATCAATTATTCCATGTTTTGGTATAAACAATGAAATTTATCAACAATTGGTTCAGCGTTATTCAAATCCACAACATCCACTCACATTTCCAACTCAAACATTGTCATTTTACACCTGCACTCAAGCATTAAAACAAATCCAAGACAAAACAACAGTCACTGTCACTCCAAGATTTGTTGATTCTATCTTTTGTTTATTCCCTCTTCATCAACGTCATCATACATATTTCAAAAATCCACTTTTTAAACATTTCCAATTGAATTGTGGCGGTTATGGCAATATTCCAGCCAAATCTTTCGGAACAGATGGTGAATATCCAGAATTCATTGAATATAGTCAAAATGCAATGAATATGAATGGTGAACAAACCGGTTTCAATAAAGAGGTTATCGCTTCATTATGTAATGTAAGTAAACCTTTAGCCAATATCACAGGTTTATATCCAAACGATAGGACTTCATTCTTTATCGGTTTTGCGACAGAAACAGATGGGACATATCAACAGGGCCTTACAAGTTTATCACCAATTAACTTCGAAATAATCGTCACACAGGAACATGCACAAATAAAAGATCCAAATGATAAATCAGAGAATTATAAAAAGCATTTTTCTCAAATAGTCGATACGCCACCAATATTAGGTTTATTAGTTGATGCTTCTATTTCGATTTTAGTGCAGCCCAATGGCATGCCCCCACTGGTTCGAATTGGGAATTATGACATTACAACTCCTGAATAAAATAGAATTTTTCTTTACTTAAATGGCTAATGATTATAAATCCCCAAATGCAGAGATTGTAGGAAGAGAAGGAGTAATGTATAATGAAAATACAGAAAAAGTGCGATTTATCAAAGGCAAACATTATGGTATCTTTTCGAACGATAACACTTATGCTGTCACTTTTAATCCCAAGGTCAATTTGCCACCAACGATAGTTCGAGAAAATAAACCTGTACGTCCTCCACCAACTAATCAGCACACAACAAAAGGACTTCATGAACCACCAGTAAGCTTAACTGACGGAAAACATTATATTCACCATGGATATGTGAAAAAACCGCCACTTTTGCCTCCTTACCTGAAAAAGCCAGAAGATTTAGCTCGAATACAAGGATTAGCAGATGAAAATAATAAAGGATCAATAATATATGGACCTAAACACTCAGTTATAAT
>CAJUGF010000053.1 GCA_910585915.1 uncultured Bacilli bacterium
TTACTCTTTACTTTATAACACTAATATTATCACAATTTTTCAAAAATTTCTACTTTAATAAAACAAAAAAATAACAAATTATTATTTTGTAATTTGTTATTTTACTTTTTCTATTATTCCTTTTAAATTTTTTATCACTTTTTTTTCAATTCTTGAAATATAAGACTGACTAATTCCTAGTATTTCTGCTACTTCTTTTTGCGTAAATTCTTCAGTATTATTTAAGCCATAGCGAAGAACCATTATTTGTTTATCTCTTTTATTTAGTTTATTTAATTCTTTGGAAAGTAATCTTTTTTCTAGTTTACTTTCAAATTCTTTACTTACTAAATCATCATCAGTTCCAAGTATATCTTCTAGGTGTAATTCATTTCCTTCGGCATCATAATTTAGAGCATCTTCTAGAGATAGTTCTCCTTTTCTTTTTTTATTTTTTCTTAAAAACATTAAAATTTCATTGGCTATACAACGTGATGCATAGGTAGCTAGTTTAATGTTTTTATCAATTTTATAGGTATTTATTCCTTTTATTAATCCAATGGAACCAATACTTACTAAATCTTCGACATCATATCCCGTGTTTTCATATTTTTTGGCAAGGAATACGACCAAGCGCAAATTGTGTTCAATTAGGATATTTCTCGCTTCTTCATCACCTTTACTAACTTTTATTAGATATTCTAATTCCTTTTCTTTACTAAGAGGGGGTGGTAATTTATCAGTACTTCCCACAAAAAAGCATTCATTATATTTTTTTCTTAACCATTCTAGTATTTTTCTTAACATGGTAAATCCTCCAGACATTTTGAATTTAAGATACAGCTTATTCCATTTATATGAAACTCTTCATCACTAATTCCTATTAGATAATTTCTTGATTGAACTCCTTTTATTTCTACTTTTTTGGGAGCAATGCATTTTAATAATCCATGATTATTTAGGGAGTTATATGGTACATAAATTGGGCTACGAATATTTTCTTCTTTTAAGGCTTTTTTTTCGACTAAGATAATTGCCTTTTGTGTGATAGGATCAATTAATTTATTTCCTGTATCTAGGAATGCATTTAATGTTATTTGAGTATTGTTTTTGAAAGTAATGATTAATTTATGATAATGTGCATATTGACTTTTCATTTTCTTTTGACTTCTTATGTAAATATATAAGACAAGTGGTGAAACTATGATTAAAAAAAGAAAATTTATGGAAAGTCCGTGATGGAAGAAAACAATTCCATCATGTTTGTAGCTAAATTCTAAATTTAGATAATAGAGAAATCCTCCTAATATAGTGCCGCTCATGTAAAAGTAAATCATATTTTCTATTGTATAGTGTAAATCTTTCCAAGAAAAGGCTGCAATGCAGATAATAAAGCTCATGATTATTTTAAAAATAAATAGAGTTATATTAGATATAGGCAAGAATAAAAAAATTAATGTTAAGCTACCTATTACTGCACCTAGTAATAGTCTTTTGATGTTAGCATTTCTTTTTAAAGTTAAATTTACTGTGATTAATAATAGAAAATCCATAGCAAAGTTTAGTAAGGCTATTAAGTCAATATAGATTGTCATATCATCACCATGATTATTATAAAAGAAGGATAATAAATTTTCTGTCGTTTGGTGATTTTTTATTTAAAAGTTATATAATTTTTTTTCCTATCTTTTTGTGAATTCTTAAATGTCTTTATAACCTTTATTTGCAATCATTTTCGGCATGTTTAATTTTAGAAGATGTTCACATATATTTTTATAATTTCTTATATTTTTGCTTTCAAAAGTAGTAAAATATGTTTATTTTTTTACATGGATGCTTATAAATAAAGGACTATCACGCAATAACTAACCTTTTGATGAAAAAAACAAGCATTTTTTGCTTGTCTAAAAATCATCTCTTGTTCTTAAAAATGGTGGAATATCATATTCATTGTCTATACTACTGCTAACTCTTCTTTTTGGTAGTCCTTGATCTTCTTCTTCATTTTTGCCATCAAATCCTGTAGCAATTACAGTTACAATAACTTCATCAGAAAGATTAGTATTTTGAATTGCACCAAACACAATGTTAATATCGCTATTGGCTGCTTCTCTTACTGTTTCGACTGCATCTTCAATTTCGAATAAGGTTAATGTATCTCCACCTGTAATATTAATAATGGCATCGGTTGCTCCATCAATTGTTGTTTCAAGTAAAGCACTTGATACTGCTTGATGAGCTGCTTCAACAGCACGATTTTCACCAATTCCCATTCCAATTCCAATTAGAGCAGTACCACTTTTTTCCATAACCGTTTTAACATCTGCAAAATCTAGATTGATGACTCCTGTGACTGCAATTAAATCAGAAATTGATTGTACTCCTCGATGTAATACATTGTCCACTTCCTTGAAAGCATCTTGGAAACTAGTTGTTTTATCAATAATATCTCTTAATCGATCATTTGGTATAATAATTAGAGTATCAACATGCTTCTTTAACTCTTCTAAACCAATTAAAGCATTTTCCATTCTCTTTTTTCCTTCAAAACGGAATGGTTTTGTTACTATTCCAACTGTTAACGCTCCAGCTTCTTGGGCAATTTCAGCAATGATTGGGGCAGAACCTGTACCTGTTCCTCCACCAAGTCCACAAGCAATAAAGACCATATCAGCACCTTTCACTGATTCTTCAATCAAAGCTTTGCTTTCTAAGGCTGCTTCTCTTCCTACTTCTGGGTTACTTCCAGCTCCACGACCACCTGTAATATTTTCTCCAATTTGAATTTTGTTTGTAGCCTTTGAAGCATTTAATACTTGCAAGTCTGTATTTACGACATAGAATTCTACACCTTGCACGCCTTCTTCTATCATTCTATTTACTGCGTTACATCCACCGCCGCCGCAGCCGAATACTTTTATTTTTGCTATTGGGTCTAATTTTAATCCGTCCATAATACACTCTCCTTAATTGTCAAAAAAGTAACCAAATAATTTTCCTAATACAGAATTTTCTGAAAAGTTCATTTTTCTTCCATATCCACTTAGTTCTTCTTGTTCTTCTAAGCTATAAATAGAAAACTCTTTATTTCTTAAACGTAATTTGTTTTCATAATATTGAATTAATCCTACTGCAGCAGAATATTTATTATTTCTTGCTCCTAATATTGGAATACTCGCTATTTTGGCATGATGGCCAAAATTTTCTTCTACCAGTAAATTGAAGTCTGGCATTTCCGTTATTCCTCCTGTTATCATTATATAATGAATTTCTTTCTTTGTTAAGAGGTTAATTTGTTTTTTTATTAACTTCAAAATTTCTTCTAATCTGCTACTAGCAATACTACTTGCTTCATATTGATTGATTTTAATACTTTTCCCCAACTGATTTGTAGTTTCTATAAAAACACTTGGACTTGCCATTCGATTATGGGCAAGGCATAGTTCTTCTTTTATATGTTTTGCTTCTTTTAAATTAATTTTATAAACATATGCTAGATCTTTGTCAATATTTTGTCCTCCCAGTTCTAAGACTTCTGTGTTTAATAAGACTCCTTTGTTGAATATCGATACTGTTGTAGTATCTTCTCCCATATTAATGATTGCCCCTGTTTCTGTTTTCATTTTTTCATTTTTCAAGCAAAAATAATCTCCAAGTGAAGTAAGTGATATATCAATTACTTCAACACCTAATTTTTCAATACAGTCAATTAAAGGATGGACATTCTTTCGTGGAACAGTTGCAAGTATTGTTTTTACTTTTAATTTTTCTGCAACCATATTAAGAGGATTCGCTACAATTTCATCTTCATTTATTTTGAAACTTGTTGGAGTGATATTCGCAAGCTCTTCTTCCTCACCTATTTTGTTATAACTTGCTGCTTGCATTGCTCTTATAATATCTATGCTTCGCACTATTTTTTCTTCTCCTGTAATGGAAGTCATTCCTTCACTAATTTCAAAGTTTGCATATTGACTAGGAACAGAAGATATTACTTTTCGAATTGGCAATCCGATCATATCTTCCGCTTTTTGGAATACTTCTTTTAATGATTCTATTAGGGCATTTGAGTCTACTACATAGCCCTTTTCGATTCCTTCCGTCATGCACTCTGAAACTGCTAAAATGTTTAATTTATTTCGCACAAATTCTCCTACAACTAGTTTCAAACTGTTGGATCCTAAATCAATACTGGCTATGATTTTTCTCATTCAAGTACTCTCCTATTTTTATCCTATTAGTAATTATACTTAAAAAAGGTCTAAACTGCAAGTAAATTGCTTTAAAAAACTGTTTTTTGAAAATAAAAAAGAACAACTTTCATTGTCCCGTATATATATAATAACTTAGTTCTCCAACTCGTTCTGATTTTTTTAAATAGTTTTTATTATCTCTTTTTTGATAGTCTAGTATTATATAAGCCGCTTTATTTTCTAGCTTATTTTCTTTTAAATACTCATCTGTAATTTCATATTGATTCTTATAATTTTTTAAGTCACTTTCGATTGTTTTATAATCTAAAATGTATATTCTATAGATATCTTTTTCTTCATTATATTCTATTTTGTTAAGAACTGGATAGAAATCTATAATTCCACCATCTGGTACCATATAGGTATTGTAATATTCGCCATCATCACGTTCTTTTTCAAAATCTTCATTTAAAAGCGCAAGATCAAAAAATTCTATAGACTGTATTTTTAAGTAATCTTTTTTTATCCAAACATAAGAAGATTCGTATGGAGTTTCTTCATATTTTACCAAGCCTTTCATTGAATTTTTATCTTCGGATGATTTTAAGCGAGTGTAGTCTCTAATACTTTTTAGACGATTTTCCACTTCCTCAAATTCTCTTACTTTTTCATAAGGTAAAGGACAAAAAACATTACGAATTAGGCTACTGTTTTTTATCAATGTGTTCATTATTTCTTTTTTTTCTGTTTCATTTTTTTCTACCAGTTTAAAAGTATTTTCTGAAGTAGTTGAAACATCTTTTTCTTCTACTTTATTTTTCTCGTGTAATTGCTCTTTTATTTGAGCATTTTGATGCATAACAACGGCTAAAGCACAGAATACTAATGCGATCGCCATACCAATTATTATTCCTTGTTTTTTGTTATTAGCATAATTTATACCTTCTTTTTTTCATTATAATATATCAATTTTAATTTCACAAGTTATTTCTAAGTGTTTAATAATAAAAATCAAAAAAACTTTAGAAAGACTCTAAAGTTTTGGTTTTTAAATATTATTTCTATTTTAAATTAGCTAATAATTCATCTTTTTTCATTGAACTATAGCCTTTTACACCTTGTTCTTTTGCTAATGCTTTTAATTCTGTTAAATTCATTTTAGTATAATCTTTTTTTGTTTCCTCTGCTTGACTCTTTTTTTCTACCGTTTTTGTTTCTTTCTTTTCTTCTTTTACAGTAGCCTCTTTTGTAGCTTTCTTTCCTGATTTTAAAGCATCTTTTGAAACTTTTACTAACTCTGCAAATGATTTTTCATTATCAATTGCAAGTTCAGAAAGCATTTTTCTATTTACTTCAATTCCAGCAATTTTAAGTCCATTCATGAATTTAGAATAGCTAATATCATTCATTCTACAAGCTGCATTGATACGAGTAATCCAAAGTCTTCTGAAATTTCTTTTATTTTGTTTTCTATCACGATAAGCATAAGCTCCACTATGGAATAATTGTTCTTGTGCTGTCTTATATAATCTATGTTTTGATCCAAAGTAACCTTTTGCTTGTTTTAATACTTTACGACGTCTGTTTTTTGAAACAGTTCCACCTTTAACTCTTGCCATTTTTACACCACCTTACTAGATAACAGATTTTAATCTGTCAGCTTCTCCTTTACTTAAGATTCCTTTTCTTCTTCTTTGTCTAATTTGCTTTGGAGTATCTTTATTTGTTTGATGATTTCCTCCAGAAGCCTTATAAGTTAACGTTCCATTCTTTTTCTTTTTGAACACTTTACTACTAGCTTTATGTGTTTTTTGTTTTGCACCTTTTGCCATTTTTAACTTCCTTCTTTCTTATTTCTCTTTTTTTGGAGCTAAGAGCATATGCATAATACGACCTTCCATTTTAGGATTTGTTTCAATCATACTTACATCACTCAATTTTTCAGCAAATTTTTCTAATACTTCACGACCTAATTCTGGATGAGCCATTTGTCTTCCTTTAAATCTTATTTGTGCTTTTACTTTGTGGCCTTTTTCTAAGTATCCATGAGCATTTTTGACACGTGTTTCAAAATCTCCTACATCAATTACAACAGATAAGCGATATTCTTTGATTTCTTTATTTGTTTCACGTTGTCTTTTTTGTGCTTCTTTTTGTTTTTTCTGTTTTTCATATTTGAATTTGTTATAATCCATAATTTTTCCAACAGCTGGGGTACTTGTCCCACTCATAAGCACTAAATCTAGTCCCGCATAGTTTGCAAGAGTTAGAGCATCATCAATACTTTTCACTCCCATTTGTTCTCCATTTGGACCGATTACCATTAACTCTGGAACTTTAATCTCGCTATTGACTTTTAGGTCTTGCTTATTATTTGCTATATAAATGCACCTCCATACATTATAAAAGGTAGATACTAGTATCCACCTTGTCTTTTAAAAATTCACACTCAAATTTCTAATCGGCTTTTTACCTATATCTATCAAGATATCAGGTGAATGGTGGATCCATTACTTCCCTTTTTCATAACGATATTCATTATAAAGGAATATATTCCAATTGTCAAATATTTTTACGTAATTCTCTTTTTTTCTCTGTTTCTATGTTTATATATGTTACTGCCATTGCACCACTTATAAACCAAGAATATTTTGCTACTACACGATTTATTATACTTGCTGTTTCTGTTCTATTTAAATCTAAATTTAAGAAGTTTTCTTTTGGGAGATAAACAGAACTAACAGAATCTTTAGAAACTTTAAAAGCTCCACGACACATATTAATATTTGGTGGAAACTTTTCCCATATTCCATTGTCTTTTAAGGAGTCTAGAAATATTTTTTGAATAAATAAAGGAATATATCCGTCATGAAGATGTCCTCCAATGATTAATGTTAATTTTTCATATAAATTTTCATAATTTTTTAGAGCTTTTGGATGAGTAAAAAATTTATTTTCATGGGACATTAAAATATTAATGTCGTTTTCTTTAAAAATAAAATTTGCATTTATAAAACTATCATATGCTTCTTTTATTGCTTCGTCTGGCATGCTATTTGGATTATACGCTGTTCTATTGGGTGAAAATCCTGTTATGACCATATCATGAAGTCGGTACTGTTCATTATCTAAAACATAAATTCCATTTAAACGATCTTCAATATAATTTCTTAAATTCCAAAATTCTTTTTCCTCTTCCTTTAAACTTGTTTTAAATGGTAAGTCATGATTTCCATATGAGATGAAAATTGGTGTACTAAGATTATAAGATAATGCATTTAAAAATTGATTTAAATTTTTAAGGTATTCTTTATTTTGATATTTGATGATCCAAAAAAGCAAATCCCCTGGTATTAAAATAGCATCTATTTTATGTGTATTTTGATAAATATAATTTAAATATTTTTCGATACTTTTTCTATAAAATAATTGAGCCATCAAACCATAATGGATATCAGAAAATGAAATCAATGATTTATTTTGACTGTTTAGAATCTGTTTCTTTATTGTATATTTGTCATCTATTATTTGCATTTTTTCTTCCTCATTTGTGAATTATTATATTTAACAAACTTAAAAAAGCAACTATTTTTTTTGTTGCTTTAAGGCTTTTTTAATTCCTTTGTATGGAAGTAAAGCACAATTTTTACGATTATTTTGTTTGTATACTTCGTTGTATGCTAAGGCTTCTTTTAGCAAATCTTCTTCATAAGGTGCTTCATTAATCATATTTTCGAAATTCTGAATATATTCTTTTGCTTCTTCTATTGTTTTGCCAATTAAATTGGTGATCATGATGGAACAAGATGATGTACTTATTGCACAAGCTTCTCCATTAAAACAAATATCTTTAATAACATTATCTTCCACTTTGATATATAGATCTATGTTATCAATACAACTTTCATTGTTGGTATTTACCTTTTCGTATGTATTATCTTGGCACTCTTTTTTATTTCTTGGATTTTGGTAGTGTTCCATAATAATTTCTCTTCTTAAGTTTTCATCCATTTTATAACATCTCTTTCAATATTTTTTCTTTGTCTTTTAATAAATCAACTAAAGCATCAATTTCTTCTTCGGTATTATAAAAATACAAACTGATACGAATGGTATTTGTTACTCCTGTTTCTTTTTTTAAAATTTTAGCACAATGATTTCCTGCTCTTACACAAATATTGTATTTATTTAAGTAGTAAGCAACATCTTGACTGAATATTCCATCTACATTAAATGCTACAATACCACTATCACTTTCTATATTAAGAATATCTAAATGGGGAATT
>CAJUGF010000054.1 GCA_910585915.1 uncultured Bacilli bacterium
CTACTAATATTTTAACAAATAATAGAAAAAGTAACAATACAATTTCACTATTTTTGTTTAAAATTTATATGATGAAATGATATTTCCATCAGAATCAGCTATTGTTACATTTGCATTTGCAATATATAATGCTTGAAAATCAGGATTATCCAGAGTATAACCTGCTTCTTCAGCCCAATCAAATTCATTTATAATTGCTTTTTTTGCATCGATGTTGTTGCTATCATCAATTAATTTACAATTTATTCTTATCCAATTTTCTTCATCATAAGCAACAATACAAACATTATTATTAATAGCTATTTGTTTTGATATATTTTTTTGCTTATTAGTTAGAACATAAATTTTATTATCAAATAATACTGGATCACCAAAAGGTCTACAACTAGGTTTACCATCATTAATTGTAGATACAAAATTTACCTGTGTATTCTCTTTTAAAAATTTATATGTTTCGTTCATTTTTTCATTCTCCTTTACAACTTATTAACTATTTTCTTAATATCACCACTGATTATTTTCCAATCGTCAATAGTTTCAAAGCCTAATCTTTCATACCAACAATATGGAAAAACATTTTCATCTTCATAAGTATGTGCTTCTAATACAGTTGCATTATATTTTTCAATTGCATATGTAAATTGTGCTTTAAACAATTGTTTTGCAAGGCCTGACTTTCTATACTCTTCACATACAAATAGTTCAGTATCTTCTAAGTGCTTTCCATCCCACCAGGGTTTAAGTAGAGACATTATTGCACCAATAGGTTTTTCATCATCATAAGCGACAAATAGCAAATCAGGATTTTTATCAAAGAAATATCTAAACATTTCTAAAGCAGATTCTTTTGTCCATTTTTCTTCTAATACTGAATTGGCATAATAACTTGAATATGCTTCAGCGATTGCCTCTAAATCTTTCTCATTTTTTAAATTGCTAATATTAATCATAAAGATTCCTCCTATCAATAATATTTTATCACAATATAGTAACTTTTTAGAATATAATTATTAAAAAATAGGGAAATTTTTGGAACTAGCATATATTTACAAAAATACTAAAATATGCTAGAATATAAGCCAACAAAGGAGGGACTTTGTATGAAAATAAATCAATATAAACCTTGGGAACAAGAAGAAGTTAAATTATTAGTAAATCAATCTAATAAAAAATTGCCTATATTAGATATTCAATTAGGTGGTGCTTGTAATTTAAATTGTATTTATTGTGATACTCCAAAATATGGATTACCATGTTCAGTAGATCTTTCAGCAATTGAAAAATTAATGAATGATGGAGATATAAGATGGGTATATGTGTGTGGTCTTGGAGAGCCAACAGCACCTGCAAATTTAAAACATTTAAAACAAATCTTACAATGGTGTAAAGAGAAAAATATAGGATTATCAATGTTTAGTAATATGTTAAATGTTGATAAAGAATTACTAGATTATATTGATGATGGAACATTGCATGTATTATTCAAATTAGATACTTTTGATAAATCTAAAATGGCTTATTTATATGGTCAAGATAAAGGCGATATTATATTAAAAAATTATGAAGCATTAAAAGAAGTTACACATGCTGAAAATGGAGTTACTAATTTAGGTGCTTCAATTGTTCCAACTAGTGTAAATTATAATGAACTACCATCTATAATTGATTATTGTATGGAAAATGGTGTTTTCCCTTTAATTGGTCAATTAGAAGATGCTGGTAGTTGTTCAAAAATTTTTAAAGATTTAGAAGTAAAAGAAGAAGATTTAGTTAAATTTAGAAATTATCTATCTCATAACTATGGGGTTGATTATGAAATGCCAACTTGTCCTGCTACTATATCTGGTATTCATATAACTAATACAAATAATATTATATTAGATAAAAGAACAGGTTTATCTTGCCCTTGGTTTTGGCTAGATGAACCTCAATTAGAAGTTATTGGTAATATCCAAAATATGAGTTATGATGAAATAGTTAATAGTGTTTTAAAATATAGACAATCTAAACTTTTAGATGTTGAAGATATGGAAAAACATGTTGACCTTTATCCATTTGGTGGATGTGGTGGAAATGCTAAACAACTTTTAAGAACTTATCTAAATGTTTCAAAAGGTAAAAGGTTATAAAACTATAAAACAGGTTAGTCTTACGAGTAACCTGTTTTTATCTTTCTAAGTCATCTATATCTTTACTTTTTGAGTTATTTTGTATTATGTCCATTTCATTATCATCAAGTATATCTTCATTATATAATTCATCTATAA
This sequence comes from uncultured Bacilli bacterium, assembly GCA_910585915.1. Taxonomy (GTDB): domain Bacteria; phylum Bacillota_I; class Bacilli_A; order RF39; family UBA660; genus MGBC162267. Next base: position 2,268 of record CAJUGF010000054.1, read on the forward strand.
GTTCATCATATTTATTTGAAGAGAAGAATTTATCTTGTAAGAATTTAATAAACTCATTCCACAATTTTTTAAAATAATTTAATGTTTCTTCTAATTTTGATATTTTATCTTCTAATTCATAAATAGTGTCATTAGCATTATCCAAATCATATTCTAATACCTCAATTCTATCATCACGAGTTTGGATTTTCTTCTTTAAGTTTCTAACTTCGTTAGAGTGTTCTCTTAAATCATCCTCATATTTTTGTAAAACAACATTTATATCATTAGAATCTCTTAAATTAGAAGTGGTATCATTTGTTTGTTCTATATATTTTTTAATCTTATTTATATTTTCATTAGAAATAGTAAAGTTATTTTTATTAGTGATAGTAGGTTTTAGACTATCAATAATATCATTTATTTCATTAGACTTATTTTGCAAATCATCTGCTTTATTATTTAACTCTTTGAGTTGTTTTCTATATTTTTCTTGTTCTCGTTTAAACTTTTTATATTCATTCATATTCGCAACATTAATATCAACATTTCTACCATCCTCTTTTGCTTTAAGAGTATAGTTCAAATGATAAATTCTATTGAAAGAATTAATGCAATATTCTCTCATTTTATCTTGAATATCAGTTAAACTAATTTTATTAAAGACATCACTTTTTCCAACTTGTTTTTCCATACCATTTTTCATTCCATCTTTAAAAGGAACTCCAACGATATGTAAATGTGGACTAGATTCATCATAATGTATAGTTGCATTTGCTATTTTAAAGTTAGGAACAACTTCTTCTAAATCTAATATTTGTTCTTTAAAAACTTCTGTCATTTTCTTCTTAAACTTATCATCTTTATCAGTCCAAAAGTCCATATCTCCAAGTTCAATAATTATCTCACAAGCAAGATCCCTTTTGTTATCATTAGAGATATGATTAAAATAGTTTTCTATTTTTCTATCATTTCTATTTTGCTTTTCATTGTATTTAATTCTTGCATCTTCAAACAAATCTAAATATAAATTTTTAGTATCTTCTACAATAGAAGAAGTTCCTTTAATCGTACAAATTAATTCTTGGACTTCATCATATTTTCGTAAATTATGTTTATCAACTTTTGATAATTGCTGATGGTTTTGTATTGCATTATTAGATAGAGAAGTAGTTCCAGTTTCAGTATTCTTTACACTTCTTCTTGCTTTTTTAGATTTATTTTTATCATTACTTAAATGTAGCGAATAAGATAATTCTTCCATAAATTTTAACCACCTTTATTCAAATTATTTTTTATCAAAAAATTTTTTTGCTTCATCAAGTGTTTCAAAAAAATTTAGATTCATCATTGTTCCCATATCATCAATATAGTTACACACAATATAGTGATTGAAACATTTATCAGCATAAACTAAGTAATAGTCTTTCTTTTCATCTATCAAATAGCATTTACCATATTGTAGATTTCTAAATTCCTTTTTATATTCAAATTCCATATTAATTCAATCCTCCTTATTATAGATTAGAGCCTACTAGATATAGTAGGGTAATTTTGGCTTGTCAAAATCTCTAACCCCCTATATATTTTGACACAAGTATCAAAATATGGGGGCTAAGGTTTAGGCAACCTTAGAATCCATCTGTCTTATTTCGTATTATTTCAAAACTTCGTAATGGAATAAAACTACATAAGACTTCTGATAAAATAATAAGCACTGCTTTTTATTTTATCTATGAAAATTATTCAAGTAATTGTAAACTATTGTAAGCAATTATTTCATAATTTTATCAACAAACTTTTCCCACTTTCATTGTCTTTCGACAACAAAACGTGTTCGTTTGTTTTTACTTTTTTTAGAAAAAAGTTAACAAAAAATCTTTTGTTGATTGGTAACTTCAAAACGAAAAATATTATTTTTGTTTTAAAGTTTTTCCATTATTACTCTTACTTTTGTTAGTCAAGAATCAAGACAAGCAACTATCGTTGTTCTTGACTAACATTATCATTTTTCTTTTCTTCTTTATCAAATATAAATGTTCTACAATTTGTTTTCTCTGGTATAGTAGTAAATAGATCTTCTTTGTTATCTATCAAACTTTTTTCATCATTACCTATATAAATAACCCCTAGTTGAAGTTTATCTAGTTTGTCCATTTTTTTATAATCTTCTAATGGAAATATTCTTACTATATTTCTATTTTCATAATCATTAAAGAACATAACTTTATCATCATAATAATAGGTTGCTTCAAAATAACCTACATTGTAATATTGTCTTAAAGTAAATACTATTTCACTAACTTTTTCTATTGGTAGGTATTCACTAAATCTTAATTTTGTAACAATATTACCTAGAATTGCATAATCAGTTTTTGCAAGAAATCCTGCATCATATAATTCATTACAAGGCTTACACATACTTTCTCTAAAAAATACTTCACCAATTCTTACTTTGTTTTTAGAGTAATATTCTAGTTCAACATAATCAACATATCGCATAATTAAATCTGCTTTTTCTGTTCGTGTGTAGTCTTTCCACATATAAGTATTTTCTTCATATTCAGTAGGGTAAACAAGTTGATTAATATAATCTAAATCTCTTTTTATTAAAATATCTTCTGGTGTAAATTTTAACTCATTGCATAAATCACATTCTTTAATTTTTTCTTCTAGATTTTTAATTGTACTTTCAACAATTTCTTTTTCATTATCATATTCTTCAATAGTAAATGAGCCATTAATATATGCTTTTCTAATTCTTTCAAATTTATTATTTTGTTCGTTTAATTCTTTTTGTAATTTTTCTTTTGGATTATTTAATTTAGTTTTTATCATTGGAAGTAGTGTTTGATTAACTATTGCATCATACTCTTGTATTTCATTGATAAAATTATCAAATTCACTCTCAATATCAGTTTCTTTAATTGAAATTTTACAATCGTGGCATTGATAGTAATAGTAGATATTTCCATTTTTCTTTCTTGTTGCATTACCACCTAATATTCTTCCACATTTAGGACATTTTAATTTTTGTAAAAATAAATATTCTTTATCTCGTTTATAATTTCTAGCATTCTTTTTCTTTTGTACTTGGCATTCTTCCCATAACTCTTTTGATACAAGAGGCTCAACAACATTTTCATAATAAGTAGGATTATTAGTCCTTTTTCCATGAACAAAATCGCCTTTGTAAATTTCATTTTCTATTATTTTTAAAATAGTTCCATCACACCAATTTGTTTTACCAAATACTTTTTCTTTGTTATATAAATTACTAATTGTTTGATAAGAATTACCCTCATAATACAAATTAAATATTCTCACAATTTGATCTTTTGTTGTTTCATCTGGGACAAGTTTTTTATCTACATGTTTATAACCAAAAGGGGCTCTATGGGGAATATTACCAACTTTGATGGCTCCTGCCAAACCTATTTTAGTTCTCTCACTTGTTCTTTCTATTTCATTTTGTGAAACAGTTGTTAAAAGTCTTGCAACCATTCTACCATTTGCATTTGTTGTATTTATATCATCATTTGCACAATCTAAGTAAGCATTGTTTTCTTCTAGAAATTTCATTATATCTTCCATATCATAAACACTTCTAGTTAATCTATCTAGTTTTAGTACAACAATCGTATTTACTTTTTTCTTTTTTATATCTTCTTTTAATTCTTCAAATGCTGGTCTATGATTTCCAGTTTTTGCACTTATTCCTGCATCTTTATAAATCTTATAAATTTCATAGCCTTTATACTCACACATAGCACGAAGTCTTTTTTCTTGTTCTGGTAAACTAAAACCTTCTCTTGCTTGATCTTCAGTACTAACCCTTATGTAGATTCCAGCAATTTTCTTTTCTTCATTCATAAATCAAAATCCTTTCTTATTCTTCATCAAAAAAGAGGCGACAAAGACACTTAAATTGGTTTTATGTCTTTGACACCTCTAAATTTCTATCAGTTGTTTAATTATTTTGTTTTATATTAACCCCTCAAAAACATAAAACTTCTTTTATTGCTTTCCTATTATAAAGAGTTTGTAGTTAAAGTCAAGACATAATTACCATTTTTTACCTATTTAAAGGCGATTTTAAGGGAAGTTAGTACAAATGCTTATATTTTAGTTTAGTTGTTTTATAAAGGCTTCTAAATCTTTTAATTCTAGTCTTTTTGATAAATTACCAACATATAAAGTTTTAGAGTAGTTAAAAGCAAGAAATGTTATTCCTTTAATAATAATTCTATGTGGCTCAACATAACTTAAATTCGTTCTAGTAATATTACGAATATTACCATTAATAATAGTAGGTTTTGTATTACAAAAATCACATATAAATTCTATTTTCCTTTTTAACTCTTGCTCAATTTCTAATTCCTTTGTAGTAATATTAATCATTTAAAACCTGTCCTTTCTAAACTTAAACACTAAAAAAGTACCAACTTCTTTTGAAATTGATACTTATGTATTTTAAGTCCTAAACTATAAAAGTTCGGACAGATTTCCCAATGGAGCAAGTGAGGAGAATCGAACTCCCATCTCAACCTTGGCAAGGTCGCATACTAACCATTGTACTACACCTGCACTTGCAAAATTAATATAACAAATAAACTAAATGAATGCAAGTTTTTTTGTTTTTTATATTATATGCAGAGATTATTTTTTTGTGATTTTTCTAACAATTTCAAAAGATATTGCTTCTATTTGCTCATATATGTCATCAACTTGTTGTTCAATGTATTCTGTATCTATGTTTTGCTCTACTAATCTGTTTAAAATCTCATTTACGCTTGCTTCATAATTTCTTTTATTTTTCTTGTTTTGCTCTTGCCAATTTATGTTTTTAAAAAATTTCGTAACACTTTCATCATAACTAATTTGCTTTGTTTTTAGCCAAACTGCAATGATAGGATATCCTGGATATTTCTGCCAAAATGTAGCATTATCATTGGATGTAATTTGGTGATCATTCCAAATAACATAATATTCTTTTTGTTTGTTTGAAGATTTTATAATTGCTGTATTCTTCTTTACGTTTATTCTTCCATCTGCAATGGCACTAAATGCTTCATATATTTTTGATTTTGGAGGCATTTTCATTATTTATCACCTATTTTATTATAAATAATTTTAGAGATCTTTTCTATATTTTTGTACTAATCTATTTAAATCTAACATTTTTTTATCTAAATTTTGAATTGTTTTAGCGTAATCATACATTTCACTTTGTACTTCTTCTGGTATTGTATCTTGAAATTTGTAAGATATTTTATGATCTAAACTCGCCCAGAAATCCATGGCCATTGTTCGAACTTGAATTTCACATTCTATGAATTCTGCTTTTTCTTGAAAATAAACTGGAATTAGAACATGTAAATGGTAACTCATATATCCTGTATTTTTGGGATTTGATATATAGTCTTTACGATCTTTGATAATAATATTTTTAGTATGAGTTAACAAATAAACAATATCATAAACATCGGATAGAAAGGAACAAACTATTCGTACTCCTACAACATCTTTTACATAACGAATAATGTTGTCATCCGTATATTCTTTTTGATGCCGTTC
>CAJUGF010000055.1:0-2097 GCA_910585915.1 uncultured Bacilli bacterium
GCTTGAATCTGCAAATTCGTAGTCGCTAAATGTCGAAATATTATTATTAGTAATTTCACCAGTATGTAATATATTGTTTAATTTTATTTGTTGTGAATCAGTTAGTGTAGGGTATGGCGTAGGACTTTGTCCCGCGATTGATTCGCTTGCGCTCGAGAGAACTGAAAGTTCTTTTTCTGTTGAATCTCTGCGACTCTGTCGTATGTTATCGTTTGGATATGGCGTAGGACTAGATAGTCCCGTGACTTTGTCATTAGGAAACGACCTTTCTGGAGTGTCTTTGTGTGAGTTTAAGTAATACTTACTTTCTAAATGACCTTCCATACACGACTTTATAATCAATTAAAGTACTAAAACCAATGTTTGATTCTAGTGATGATGAATATGAATATGAATACTATTATGAACACAATGATACACTTCAAACTTATACAATCAATGAGAATATTAGTAATATGATAGATTATGTGGCAAATCGATATCTCAGTAATCAAATTTATGAATACAAACCAAATATTACACGCCACTTTATTGTAGAATACTATGATAAAGTACACTATATCGATATTAAAGAATATACATTGAAGGATATACTTGCTAAATATGAAAATATAATACGTAAACGTGTCAATTATACACCTGATGATATAGCACGTATGAGATATAATGATTATCTCAAATATGTACGCATTTTTATCAAAAAGAAGGCAAATAATAAGACACACTTATCAATGAATGCGTTGTTTAATAATATACCTAAACCAGAAAATATACATCAAGTAATATTGACGGATGATGACATTGTCAAATTATATGATGAGTATAATGAATTGTATTATAACAATCATCCAAAAATAATCAAACCAAAACTTGACACTTTCGAAAGACGAATTGATGAATATGTTAATACACATAATAAAGATGATGAATTGTTAGAATTTGAAGATTTCAAACGATTAACTGATAAATGGGATGTAAAACGAACTAAGAGTACACAAGATTATTATGGATATTATAACAAAAAGTATTATCAATATTCTCCTCAAATACAAACTACAATTACACCATATAATAATATTGTAGGATATAAGAGTAAAAAGAAGTATGAAGTATTACATAATTTGAACACAGATTTGAAACCAATTGATAATACAACTCCATCATCATTTCCGCTAAAATCCAATATTAAGAAGTATCAATTGCATAAAGTTGCTGCACGAAATACATATATGATTGATTTAATGTTTTCTGGTAAATTATGTTATCTTGTAGCAATTAATGTTAATACGAAATACTTAATAGTAGAATTGATGAATGCAATTAAAAGTGAGGATGAGTTTACAACTAAATTTAGTAAAAAATCAAAAGATGTAAATAGTTATCTTCGAACATTACAACGAATAATAGACAATGGAATTAGAATAAAACATTTAATAGGTGATGGTGAAAAAGCGTTTATGAGTAAAACAGCAAGAGATAAGTTTTATACACCAAATGGGATTGATTTTATCGCAGTTCCTAGACAATATAAAACATTATTTCCTGATTTCATTGATAACAAATTTGCCAATAAAACTGACCCATTGCATAGTGCATTAGGAATTATCGATAGAGTGATTAGAACTATTCGAGATATGGCATATAATATGAAAATTGACCCAAATAAAATAACTCCTAACATTATGAATGAAATTGTGAATCAATATAACAATTCACCACATAATGGATTATCAAAATATGCTGGATTTGATGTTTCACCAGTTATAGTACAAAATGATAATGAATTAGAAGAATATATCGTTAGAAAGATATGTCAATGTAATTATGAAATTGTTAATCAACCTGGATATCGATTACATGATGGAATGAATGTTAAGATATATAATGAGAAAGACACTATGTCAAAACGACGTGAAATTATACAACCTGGAGAGTTTCGAATTGATAAATTTGAAAATGGATTATATACAGTTAAAAATATCAAAAATAACAAAACACAATTAATTCCAAGATATCGCTTAGCGCTATGTTCGTAGAACTATAGAATTGAACCAATATAAGTATATTGAATTAGTTTATAAATAATTAGCATAATCG
>CAJUGF010000055.1:2197-3669 GCA_910585915.1 uncultured Bacilli bacterium
GAAATATTCCTCTCTATTACCTTCTTCATATTTAGTACATATTTTTCGAATAAAATGTTTCTTTGTTGAAATTGTCATATTCTTATTCATTTCAAAACATGGTTGACCTTGTGTTAAATCAAAAGCACATTCATTACCATTATATAAATGTTCATATAATTTCATATAATCATCATCAAACTGTTTAGATGCATATTTAATTGAATTTTGAGTCAAACCTTTACCACGAATCACATAATCAACATCACCAGTTGAATCTTGCAATTTGTCAATATACATCTTTTTCATTAAGAAGTATGATTCAACAGCTTTTGGTATCTCATCATGTTCATTTATGGTGGGAAAATCACTATGAAATTGTCCAAGTTGATTTCCTACCAAATCGCGATTATATTTATTTTTGTATGCTTCAATTAATTTTGGTAAATCATCAACTTCAATATGCATACTGTCTGTATCTTGATAATAAATATGACATCCAATATCAAATGCTAAACACATTACTTCATTCATTATACGCTTCGACATACTTAAAACTTGAATACCAAATAATGAGAAGTTGAAATGTTTATCAATTGGCTTGAATGTTCGAATTGCGTGAATATTAGAATTCTCAATTTTAATATCATCATCGATTTTATAGTAATTCTTAGTCCAAAATTTCGTTAATTCATCTCCTTCTTGAATGTATTTATAATCCTTCTCAACTGGGCGTTCAATTGTTTTACCATAGCATGAATTCATGATTAATTTGTAATTCTCTTGTAATGGGTTATGTTGTTTCTTGTATTCTAATCGTTTGTTAAATATTTTGCTTATTTCTTGTTGAATTCGATAATCACGTTTGCCACCCCAATATAAACCACGTACTAATTCAAATTCGATTTGTTGAAATTCAATTAAATCTTCTAAGTAAATCTTATTAGCTATTAATGTAATTGTCTCTCCTGGTTTCAAATTGTCATCATTAATATTCAAACCAGTAATTGGATCTTTTTGAGTAATTAGTGGAAATGCATAATGTTTATTAACTTTGGTAATTCTTATATCAACAATATATTCACTTTGATTATTTAAGAATGTCATATTTAATTGTTCTGGTTTAAGTACTTCTGGTATACCTTCAACTGTATACAATCGATGCATTGCAGATGGATATAAACTAACTGCATCGAAATCATATAGTGGTTTAGTTGTGTGCCATTTTTTATTATATGCAGTCATACATCTTCCACCATATATAGCTTGAGCACAAAATTTACGTATATGTCCACCAAGTTTATAAAGATTGCCATTTGGATAATAAACATTTCGATTGAAGTATTCATTTGCTAATGATGATATGGAAATAAATTCGAATGGATCAAGTTTAAAATCTTTGATACAGCCTTGTCGAAATTGATTGAATCCTAAACGTAATATTTTGACGTCTTGTTGACAATAAAAACTTGCATATTTCCACATATCGAAAT
>CAJUGF010000055.1:3769-7749 GCA_910585915.1 uncultured Bacilli bacterium
TTATCGTCAATTCTACATCCAGGGATTGAATCAATATTATGATTGAATGTTTCATAATCTTCAGTTGTCCATTTCTTATCTTCATCATTACCAGCATTTGCAATTAAACCAATATTTGTTGCAAGTCTTGATAATGTATAATACCTATATGGAAATATTTCTTTCTTAATGTTTGGCGACTTTGTCGACTCAAGCTCTGCTTGCGGGATATCAAACATTTTAGGAAATTGTGATAATTTACATGATATCATTGGTAATGAATCTTTAAATGTAATTGTTTTTCCGTAATAATTGATATTTGCTTTAAAGAATTTATTACCTTTGGTAATTGACCTATTGATACCAAATGATGCAACCATTCGAATATCATATGCTAAATTATGGAAATAAATAATTGCTCCATCTGGTACAAATTCTAATAATTGTTTGTTGCAATTTTCACCTCGAAATTCTTGTTTAATTGTTCCATCTTGACTATGAATAACACACATAAATGGTTTGTGAATATCTCCTGATACATCACATTCGAAATCTGCATACCAATATGAATGATTAATTTTTGTTATATTCTTTTTATGTGGAGCGATTAGTTGTGTGCAATAATCTTCATTATATTCAAGATTGATTATATTTACATCATCAATATCTTTATAATATATTGTATTGAGTATACAAAATTGACCATATGTGATTGGTTCAAAATATCCTTGTTTCATTAATTCTTTCACTAGATTTGATGATTTAATAAATGTTCGTGCAGGTTTCCATCTATTATTTTGAAATTCTTTATCATACTTATCAAAATCTGCTTCTGTGAGAGTTGAGAGATGATTAATATAATATGTACTAAATGGTGTTGTTTCTTCGAGAAAATAATGTTTATTATATAGATTAAATGTATGTGTTCTGTTTGGTTCTGCATCTTTGATTCCTACATAATCACGTTGTTTACCATTAACTGTTATAATCATTGGTCTACGTTTATTTTTACCTTTTGCTTCTTCGTCAATACAATTAACTTTAATATGAATTTTAAACTCTTCACATAATGCATTAATTGCAGAAGATGATAAAAAACGATGTTGAATTCTTAAACGAATAGCATTTAATGTTGTTTCATCATATAATCCAGTTTGTTTGAGTGCGTATACAAAGCAACAATCATTCAATTCTTTTCTCTGCTTAATTTTATCATTATCGCTTCGCGCTACCTGCAAGATTTCGGTACGAAATACGTCTGCAAGACTATTTTTGTTTGGTTGAACTAAACTATCGAAAATCTGTAATTTAATAAGATATTGTCTTAATTCATCACAAACTGGTTTAACTAAGATGTGATTGAAGAATGAACCAACACGACTATTTTTAGTCTCTCCAGTATATTTGTGATATCTATTAAATCTAATTGCTGAAAATAAACACCATGGAGGTAATTCATTTTTCCCTTTCTTATAATGATATTCTGGTGGTGTTTCATCAATCTCGAATATAAAGTTTTCTTCTGTTAAATCATTATATAGTTTATTCATAACTTCAGGAGTTAATGGTTTCGAATGCCACTCTCCATTAACTTTCCATGATACTTTATATTTATTAATAATTGGTGTATTATCCATTAAATATTTCAAAAATTCTTTCAATCTTGGCAATAATAGATGTTTTCCATTATTAAATAATTGTTCAAAATCAATTGTCCAATCATACTTTTCATCATACAGATAATCCATGATATCATCGACTAATTCTGCTTGATTTTCATGATCTTTCTTCCATTCTCGATATGAATCATAACCATAATAGTCTTTCTGTTTACGATATTCTTCCAATTCTCGATAACTTTGTTTGATAGCTTCTGTAAATTGTTTTTGTTTAATGTATTTCTTTTCAAGAAAATCTTTGAATTGTTCAAGTCTATCTGTTTTATCTTTGTGAACTTTTGCGTTATATTCTTCTCTAAATTGCTTGATATTATCGAATAATTCATCATCTTCTAATGTATCAAATAATTCGTTAACATGAATATTAACATTTAATCTATCATCGATATAGTTATTGATTGATTCTTTGCTAACAGTGTTAATATTATGAGAATTAAGATATGTTCGAAGATGTGAAACTGATGATTGCCAATTATTAGTCTTATCAATATTTGCATTAACTCGTGAATTCAATAAATCGATATATTCATGTATTGTTGTTAATTTTATTCCGTTGAAGTTTTGACGAGTCAACATTTATGATGAGATAAAAAATTGAATTGTTATGTTAAAAATAAATTGAAAAATAAATAAGAGAGAAAAATAATATATTATTTTATTTTATATATTATGTTTTATTTTATATATTACACCATCAATCAATGTCCATTTACCAATTTGATTTTTAGCTGTTTGTGGTCTAATTTCTATTCCTGTCTCTTCCTTAAATAATTGAACTCCCAAAAGCCATGGTTCTGCAGTCAATTCTAACTTCTTAGCAATATCATCTCGAAAACAAAATTCAACATATTGTTTGATAACTCCTTTAATTGTTCTTTGCTTGGCTGATAATCTATCGTAAACTCCTTTTGGCATAATTTTATAGTTGGTAAAAATTTGAAATATTACAAATAGATTTGACAAACTTTTCAAAATTAGCTTATTTTTCATGATTTAATCAAAGGGAGTTTTTTTTGACTAAATTTCAATTCAAAATTTTGCCATAAAAATTGTGTCGATATTTGTGTCGTGTAATCATTCAAAAATTTTCACGAAAACTAAAACAAAATTTTCACTCAAAATTCACTTCACAAAAATACTTAACTCAATGCGAAACTAAATAGACTGTCGATAATACTGATTGTTGTTTCGAGGGCTGCAGACCTCAAACTCTCATGAATGTTTATCTATGTCTTGAATGTTCGCAGGATGAGTATTTTTGTCGTCTCGAGACTAATCAACCTTTGCGGCGCCGCGTTATTGCAAATCTTACTCAAATTTACAAATTTACAAATTGACAAATTTACAAATTTACAAATACTAAATGACTCGCAAGAGGCTCGACCCTGGAGTGAAAAGTTTAAAACAACTACTTGATGCTGACGAAAAAGAACTATCTAGTTGGGAAAATAAATATCGTTCAAAAATAATCCATTTATTAAAATCTATTGAAATTGACACTATTTATGGAATGCAAAGTTATAGATTAATTGTAGCCAATGAATTTAAAAAGTTCACTCCTCTCTTTGCTTCACTTGCTCCAGAATTTACACACAAAGACTTATATAGACATGATACGGAAAGTGATAGTTATATGGATAGTTCTTAACTACAATTTATATTTATTTCTTGTTATTGTTTTAGTTAATAAAACTATATTTTTCAAAAAATAATATTATGTTTTACTTTTGCTTATTTTTGTTGAGAAAATCTTTATATTTCTTCATTGCTGTTTCGTTATTAAATTTGTTATCATTCCATATCTTATAATATGTTATTGTATTACCATCTTTTGTGAATTCATCTGGAAATGTTGGAATATGTATGACTTGTAATGACTTATTTTTATTGAGTATATGTTCTTTACCTTTTTGTCTAATTGTAATGTATATATTTGAACAATTGAATATTTTACATAATTCATCACGTGTTAAGAATTCTCCAGGATATACTGATAATGCAATTGGCAGACAGTTATATTGTTCTGGATTGAATTTGTTATCGTACATATATTTTCCATCAAGTATTAGTATAAATGATTTCTCAAAATTAATTGGATGTCTCACATTATCTAATTCGAAATAGTATGTATAATTATTATTACAATTTAATTTCTTATCGTTATTTAATTTCTTATTTTCATCAATTTTATTCATCAATTTGTTAATTGAGAGATATAATGACTTGTTTGTAGCTGAAGTTGTAGTAGGTGAAGACATCTTCTTAGCTTCTTTTTAGACTGGATAAAAAAATAAAATAATAAAAAAGTTATGACATATTTTT
>CAJUGF010000056.1 GCA_910585915.1 uncultured Bacilli bacterium
GCAAACAAAAAGCGATATACTCTTTTTCAATATATCACTTTGTCAACAATCTGAACTCCATAACCATGGAGTTTTAATTTGCTTTTTTCGCTTCTCTTGCACTAATAATAACTTTTTGACCATTAATAGTCTTCTTTTGTAAATTAGGCTTTTGACGACTCTTAGTCGCATTACAAGCTTTACTTCTTAAATTTACAGTTAAAGGTTTTTTATTTGATACTTTTTTTGCCATGAACAATCACCTCCCAGAATTCCTCTCGTTAAATCATTTTATCATTAAATAATATTCAAGTCAAATAGGATCATGAGTTTTGTTCTTTTGTTATACAATCGAAGTGAAAAAATAAAAAAATTTGACAAAAGAAAAAAAATATATATAATAACAACGAAAAAAGGAAAGCGTGACTAGTATGAAAGGACAAAACGAAGAACAAATTATCAATATTGATCTTGTAAATGATATTCTAAACGAAGAAAATAAAATAAAAGAAATGAATTCTGTGCTAATCGCTCTAAAAGATGGCGAAAAAAAATTAGAAGAATACTTAAAGAAAATGGAAAAAAATTGGAACCTATTATATCATATCGGCCTTGGTGTATTAATTGCAATACTATATATAATTATTGTAATTATCCTTTCAAATAGTTTAAAAAGTAATTATTCATTCTTCAATGGAATGCAAGATATGTGTACAAAAATTCTACCAACACTAATTCTTGCTAATTGTTTACAACTTTTATCCATATGGACGTTTCAATTATATAAGAAACCAATAGACAAGAGTATATTCAATATAAGAACAGAAATATTGGAACTGTCCAAAAAAATCATTCAAGAAATCCATTACTTAAATGATTTAAAGAATAAGCAAATAGAATTAGAAGTTCAAGAAGACTTGCCTAAATATAACTTAGAGACATTCTTAAATAAACTAGCCACATCGCCAGAATATGAAATGACAAGAATTCTTGATAGTTTAATACCTGAAGTGGAATTACCAAGAAAAGTTCAGGAATAAAGATAAAGAATAAGGAGGAAAACATGACAATCAAAGCAAAAATAAGAAAAAAAGAAAAAATAATTAAAAAAATCAAAGAAAAAATAGATAATATCATAGAACAGAAGAAAAAAAACAAATGTAGGAATTTCTTTACTAAAAAACTTGGCAGTATTGTGTTTTTCTACGCAATCGTAGCATTTGTAACCTATGGAATTCTTTTGAAAGCTAACAGCTATTTAAATGTTCCAATGAACCAAAGTTTCATGCAATCTTACTCAATAAAAACATTTTGCCTGTTAAGTGGTTTATCAATAACATTTAACGGATTGTTCTTTCCACGAAAAGTTAGAAAAAGATCAATAAAATTAAAAAAACAAAAAAATAAACTAATAAAAGAACTGGAAAAAGAAAAAAGTTTATTAAAAGAATTAAAAGCTCAGTTAGAATCATCTAAAAGAGTGAATATGACAAATAATAACATCTCACAAAACAAGAACTTAAGTCTTCAAGAAAAAATAGAGCTTAGTTTACAATCAGACATAAAGAAAGACATTAGTGCTGAATTAAAAAAAGACTTTATACCAAAAGAAGAGATAAAGAGCCAAGAAGCACTGAGCTTTATAGAAAAAATAGAACTTTGCTTACAAGAAGACATAGATAAAGAAGTTATAACAAAAGAAGAAAGAAAGAATCAAGAAACACTAAGTTTTAAAGAAAAAATAGAGCTTTATTTACAAGAAGATATATCAAGCTTAAAAAGCTCAGAACAAAAGATGAATTTTACACAAGAAGCAAATATAAAAAGACAAGAAATGCAAAAGTTTAAAGAAAGATTATTAAAGATCAAGACAAATACAGAAGCACAAAGTTCATACTTAAATAAAGGACGAAAAAGAGTAATAGGGTAAAAAGACGATATAAAGCGTCTTTTTTTGCTTCTTTGTAAAAAATTACCATAACAAAAAAGCAAACGAAT
Source organism: uncultured Bacilli bacterium (assembly GCA_910585915.1). Taxonomy (GTDB): domain Bacteria; phylum Bacillota_I; class Bacilli_A; order RF39; family UBA660; genus MGBC162267. Next base: position 1,978 of record CAJUGF010000056.1, read on the forward strand.
GTTTGATAAAAATTTCTTTTTGTAGTACAATATGCTTGGTGATTGTCATGGAATTACAAGAAAAACTAAAAATATTAGCAGATAGTGCAAAATATGATGCCTCTTGTTCGTCAAGCGGAGGGAATCGAAAAAATAATGGTGGAATTGGTAATACATCAGTTTCTGGCATCTGCCATTCTTTTTCTTCAGATGGCAGATGTATTTCACTTTTAAAAATTCTATTAACTAATTGTTGTATTTATGATTGCAAATACTGTTTAAATAGAAAAAGCAATAATATTAAAAGAGCTATTTTTACACCAGAAGAAATTTGTACTATTACCTTAAATTTCTATCGTCGGAATTATATTGAAGGATTATTTTTAAGTTCAGGAGTTATTAAAAGCCCAGACTATACGATGAAACTTCTAATTAAAACCGTTTCACTATTACGCCACAAATATCACTTTAACGGATATATTCATGCGAAGGCAATACCAAAATCTAGTTCTAGTCTTTTAAAAGAATTAGGATCTCTTGTCGATCGCTTGAGTGCTAATATTGAACTTCCTACAGAAAATAGCTTAAAACTATTAGCACCCAATAAAGAAAGTAAAAATGTTTCAGAAATTATGGAATATGTGAAAACAAATCAAAGTAAAAAGTACGTACCAGCAGGTCAAAGTACTCAAATGATTATAGGTGCAACAAGAGAAACTGATTTCCAAATTATGAGCAAAAGTTCTGATTTATACCATAAATATCATTTGAAAAGAGTTTTCTATTCTGCTTATGTACCAATAAATAAAGACAATTTGTTACCAAGTTTAGAGCATCCCCCCTTAATAAGAGAAAACAGATTATATCAAGCGGATTGGTTACTTCGCTATTACAACTTTAAAGTAACAGACCTTTTGGACATTCAAAATCCGAACTTTAACGTTTTAATTGATCCTAAAGCGGATTGGGCAATAAGACATCTAGAAGAGTTTCCTAAAGAAATTAACACATGTTCTTACAATGATTTATTAAAAATTCCAGGAATCGGTATAAAAAGTGCCAAACGAATTATAAGCTCTCGTAAACACTTTACAATACATCTAGAAGACTTAAAACGTATGGGAGTGGTATTAAAAAGAGCCAAGTATTTTATTTTATGCAATGGAAAATATGTTACTAATAGAGATCTTTTTAACCAAAAATTTATTGAAAAGAACATTATTTTAGAAGAAAAAAATATGACAGCACTTTGTAAAGAGCAATTGAGGTTGTTTTAATGAATTATGTGTTCATCTATGAAGGAGATTTCATTTCCCTTTTAAATATAATTTTATATCTTATAAAAAATAACCTCCAAGTGGAAAATATCAAAACAGAAAACTATAATCCATCTTTGTTTGAACAGACCATTCACTTAACCGTAATGCAAGATGAAAAAATTATCGACCAAATAACTCAGGCATTTGGGATACACGCCCTAAGATCAATGTATTATGTTTTCTTATCAGAGGAAGAAAACAAAGAATTAATTCTCTACTATTTTTTTCGAAACGCTTTAAAGTATCGCCATCGAATCATGTATTATCGTAATTTAAAATGCGTAAGTGAAGTCTTGCGAATCTCAAATTATGTAAGACATGAAATTCACAAAATGAAAGGGTTTTTAAGATTTAAAGTGCTAGAGAAAAACATTTTATATGCAGAAATGGAACCAACAAATAATATTCTTTTTTTAGTATCTTGCCATTTTATTCATCGCTTAAAAAATGAATTTTGGATTATAAAAGATAATAAGAGAAAAATAATAAGTATATATGATAAAAAAGAGTTTGTAATTGTCAACGAAAAAGAATTTCATTTAGCAATAGAAAAAGAGAGTATAGAAGAACAAAAAATAGAATTGCTATGGCGAACTTTTTATAAAACGATTGGGATTAAAGAAAGAAAAAATGATCGCTGTCGAAGGAACTTTATGCCCAAAAAGTATTGGAAATATATAACAGAAGTTAAGGAGGAATTATGAAAAAAATAGTAAATGGAAAAGAATTACAAGAAAAGATTTTAGAAAGCATTCATCTGTTATGTGGAACGGTCAAAGAAACTTTAGGTCCGAAAGGGAATAATGTTTTAATTGATCATTCTAATTTCTCTCCTTTTATCACAAATGATGGAGTTACAATTGCGCAAAATATTGAGAGCGAAGATGAAACCATTGGAGCTATTTTAGAGATTATCAAAGAAGCATCTATTAAAACAAATGAAGAAGTGGGAGATGGTACAACTACAACTCTTGTTTTATTAGAAAGTATTTATATAAAGAGTTTAGAATATATTGAAAAAGGTGGTTCTCCGATTTTACTAAAAAAAGAATTAGATAAAACATTAGAAACAATTTTAAATGAATTACAAAAATTAAAAAGAAAAGCAACAATAAAGGACTTAAAAAATATAGCATCCATTTCTGCAGGTGATGAAAAATTAGGAAATTTAGCATATCAAGTGATGAGAAGGGTAAAACACAAAGAAGCAATAACTGTAAAGGAAATTCCAGAAAATAAAACAACTGTTTCATACCTCAAAGGATACACTTGTGAAACAACATTAGCATCGCCATACTTTTTAAAGGATATAAATAAATTAATTTGTAAGAATGCCTATATATTAATTATGAATACACCTCTTACAAATTTAGAAAGCATCAGTTTCTTATTAAATGATATTTTAAAAAATAAAAAAAGCTTAATAATAATTGCCAATGGCTTTGAGGATAATATAGTTGAAGAACTAGTATCTATTTCCCTAATAGAGGAAATAAGCATTTGTTTACTAAAAATTGAAGAATATGGAATGCATATCTATGAAATAATGAAAGACATAGAATGTATTACAGATGCTAAAATAGTTGAAGACACAATAACGAGTAAAAATGTAGGAATAATAGAAAATATAGAAATAACTAAAGAGAAAATAAGAATTGATTTCAAAACAGCAGAAAAAACAAAAGGTTATTTAACAAAATTAAAACAATTATTAAAAGAGATTGAAAATGATTTAGAAAAAGAATTTTATGAAAAGAGAATAGCAATGTTTTTTAATGGGACAGCACTAATAAAATTAGGAGCCCCAACTAAAATAGAAAGAATAGAAAAAAGAATGCGTTTAGAGGATGCCTTATGCGCTTTATCAACATCAGATAAAGGTATTTTATTAGGAAGTGGTATAAGTCTTTTACAAGTTGCAAGTAAATTGAGTAGAAAAAATGCTGCCTGTAAAATCTGGAAAGAAGCATTAAAAAAACCATTAGAACAAATTACCAAAAATGCTGGATTAAACTTTTTAGAAATCAGAAAACAAATTGAAGATGAAAAATATAATCTAATCTACAATATTTCTAATGATACATGGGAAGAAAGCTTACATACTAAAGTAATTGATCCATTTCTAGTAGTTGCACAAGCGTTAATAAATGCAACATCAATTGCAGGTATGCTTCTTACTACAAAAAGTTTAATCATTAACGAATATAAAAATAATAGCAACAAAGAAACGGAATATAACAATTGGTAAATATAACAGAGGGCTTCTTGAAGTATGAAACTAAGAAAAAAATTTTAGCAACAAAATTTATGAGGATATAAAAAATCCTTTTTTTATGCCATTTTTATTTCCCAACTAAAAAATAAATTTAATTCTTGAGTAAAAAAGGAAAAATGCAAAAAAGAAGTAATAATAACAATGAGACATAAAATTGCAGAAGAAAAAAGAGAAGTTATAGAATTAGAAAAAGGATAATGATATAATAAGAAAGAAAGCAGGGTGGTCAAATGTTTATTCCTTTAAAAATCACTACAGATTACTCGCTATTAAAAAGTATGATTAAAGTAGAAGACTTGATTCCCTTCTTAAAAGAAAAGAAAATCCCTGCAGCTGCCATTTGCGATGATAATCTATATGGTGTAATGGACTTTTATAATAGTTGTTTAGAAAATCAAATAAAACCAATTATTGGATTAACTTTGGTAATGAATGATTTAGAATATTATTGTTATGCCAAAAATTATCATGGCTATCAAAACTTATTAAAAATACATACCATAAAAGAAACCAGAGAAGTTACAAAAGAAGATTTAGTGTTGTATCATGATGAATTAAAAATTATAATTCCTTATGAATGTAAAGAATTATATGACAATTTAAACAGTATCTTCAAAGAAATCTACATTGGTTATAGTTCTTATTATGAAAAGAATAATGCTCTTTTAATAACAGAAAAAATTGTTTATATAAAAAACTTAAAAGCATTATATGAAAAAGATGGAAAGTATTTAGATTTTTTAAAAATGATTAAAGAAGGAACTACAAAGAGTGAAATAGAAGAAGGTAAGTACAAAAAAAATTACTTTTCTTTGGAAGATATTGAAGAAGAAGATATAAAAACAACGCAAAAATTCATCATCGATATTGACATCAAAATTCAAAAAAACACTCGCTTTATTCCGCATTTTGATCAAAAAATAAGTGATTCGATTGACTATCTGGTATCATTAGCCAAAAAAGGATTATTAAAGCGCTTAAATAACAATCCAAAAGAAAACTATATAAAACGTTTGAAATATGAACTAACTGTGATTCAAAAAATGGGCTTTGTGGATTATTTTTTAATTGTTTATGATTATGTGCGTTATGCCAAGAAAAATGACATTCTAGTAGGACCAGGAAGAGGAAGTGCAGCGGGGTCTTTAGTATCCTATGCATTAGGTATAACAGAAGTAGATCCAATAAAATATGATTTATTATTTGAACGATTTTTAAATCCAGATCGAATTACGATGCCGGATATTGATATTGATTTTGAATATACCAAAAGAGAAAAAGTTATTAAATATGTAAAAGAGAGATATGGTAAAGATGCTGTAGCAGGTATTATGACATTTGGAACGTTAGGAAGTAAATTGGTATTAAGAGACATAGGAAAATGTTTAGAGTTAGATCAAACACTCATTAATAAATTTGTAGGGAACATTGATCCTAAAAAAACGCTTAATGAGAATTTAGAAAATCCACATATTAAACAAATAATACAGAATAATGAAACAATACAGCAATGGTACAAAATAAGTCAAAAAATAGAAGGGCTAAAACGCCATATATCAACTCATGCAGCAGGTGTCGTTATTTCAAGTACGCCGCTAGATAATGTGATTCCAATATGCTATAGTGGAGAAGAAATGTTAACTGGAGTGACTATGAATTATTTAGAAGATTTAGGTCTTCTAAAAATGGATTTCTTAGCACTTAGAAATTTAACAATTATTCAAAATGTTATAGATTTAATCAAAAAAGATACTGGAGAAAGTATCAAATTAAATCAGATAGATTTAAATGATAAAAACGTCTTGAAACTATTCGAAACTGCGGACACTACAGGAATATTTCAATTTGAAAGTGTTGGGATGATTCACTTTTTGGAAAAATTAAAACCTACATCATTTGATGATTTAGTAGCATCACTTGCTTTGTATCG
>CAJUGF010000057.1 GCA_910585915.1 uncultured Bacilli bacterium
TTAAATAACGAAAACAATGAGAATGTCCACATAATTTCAAATCATAAGGATAAATAGAAGATAAATAAGGAATATTTTTTACTAAATGTTTCAAATAAAGCTTTCGATAATGACATTTCAAATACGCAGAACCATATCCTAATATTTCTAAATCTGGATTTCTTTTATAAACCTCTTGAATAAAATCAATTCCTAAAGTTTGAAAAGAAACATCATGATTCCCCAATAAAATATATGTAGGAATCGTTCGTGGATAACAATGAATTAACTCAAATTGATCAATACTTTCTTGATAAATTTGAGTTTTTTTCTTCTCACGTACTTGATAAGTTCTTCCTGTACACCCCTCAAGGAAATCCCCTAAATGAATAGCACGTGTTACATGCTTATCACAACCAAATTCATATGCGATATTTATATATTGAAGATTAGCCAAAGAATTACCCAAATGAGTATCAGCAAGAAGAAGATATCTTCGATCAGATAATTGCTTTAAAAAAAGATATTTCTTTAATAATCGTTCTAATTTTTTTCGTTTCATTTTAGAATCAACACGTTGCATATATTGATACAAAATTACTAGTAATTCACTATGAGTAGTTGCATATTTATATAAAATATCTGTTAAATTTGTATCATCTAATTCATTAATCATTCGTAAATAATACTCTTCTTTTGTCATCCCATCACCCATCTATCTAAATCATAACATTTTTTTTAAAAAACCCAAAAAAAATGTGTCAAAATAATACACATTCTTTAATAAAACTTCAATCATTCATTTTCTTTTTAAAATTATATACAAAAAATATTTATCGTTCATCTACAATTTGTGCTCCATTTCGTGTATCCATATTTGGATTTCTTGGAGCCCTATTATTTTCTATGCCCCCTCCTTGAATAATTATTTTGGCATTTGCAGTCAAATTGGATGCACTATGAGCAAAAATTCCTCCTCCTGAGTTAAATTCATCTGACAAACTCTCATCACCTGTTACACTATTTTGCGAAATATAGCCACCTTTCATTACCATAGTAGAATCAACTGACAAAGCTTCAAAAAATATTCCTCCTCCACTTTTTTTTGCCGTATTATTGGAGATTACTCCTCCAGTCATATGAACATTACTATCTATTATAACAAATCCCCCACCATTTTGATTGTTAATACTTCCTCCTGTTTCATTATAACTGATATTACCATCATATATATTTAAAATTCCTTGATAAAAAGCAACACCACCACCACTTGACCACTTTCCATCTTGAGCAAAAGCTTTATTATATAAAATATTTGCTCCATTAATATTTAAAGTACTATCCCATAAAAATAGACCACCACCTAACGCTCCTGACCCATTTAATTCAGCATAAAATCTTCCATGATTATTATTATTTTGTATCGTAGTTCCTTCATTCAAACTCAAAATAGAATCATGACTTTCTATTAACGAAGCATTAGAGATCACTCCTCTTCCATCAAAAATAATATTAGAAGTTGTAACAGTATTAGCATTTCGAATCTCTAACACTTGACTAGTAAAATTATCATCACGATAAATAGAATAAACATCCTCCCCATGACTTCTTAATGTAACTTCCTTATTCTCTATATCCATAGTAGTCGTTTCTGTTGCTGTAATATCCGATAACAGTAATATCTCTCCTCCACTCTTTACTTTGTTATATGCTAGTTGAAGACTAGCATATGGATTTTCTATACTTCCATTACCTACCTCATCACTCCCACTACTTGATACATATACCCTTTCATATGCTATAGTTACTTCTAATTCTTTTTCTTCTAATATAATTCCACTTACTGTTTCTGCTCGTCCTCTTGCTTTATACTTCCCATCACTTAAATTATTAAATGTATGCGTATTCTCTTCACTTTGTATCTCACTATCATTATTTAACTGATAAAAATAAATTAATTCCTCATTCTTTTCATTGCTTACAGTACTTATATCCACTGTAATAGCATCATTCTCTTCTCCTACTGCTATAACAACTTCTGGAATACTATCATTTGGAACTGCAACGACTGTTATCTTACTTTGAAAAGATGCATTCATTACTTCTTCAATCGCTGGTGTATCCTCATCCATCCATAATCTTAAATCAAATTCTTTCTTTTCTCCTACTTTTAATACTCCTGTTACTAACTTATGAGATATATCTGCATTAGAAATAGTTGGTTCTACTTCTTCATAACTACTCAATACCCTTCCTTCTCTTCCATTAAAAGATACCCTAAGATATTGATTACTTAATCGCTTCGAATCATTTGTTAACTCCTCTAAATTGATTTGATATGTTGCATCCAAATTACATATATTCTCCAAAGTAAATGTATATGGTGTTAAACCCATTCCCTCTCTTTCACTCATTGGAAAAGAATTTTGTAAAGTAATGCCATCTGTTTCTTCAAAATGTAGTTTAAAACAAGAACTATTGACCACATTCATCGTTTCTTGTTGGAAAAAAAACTGCCATAAAGCAAAACTAATTCCAATTACTACTAATAATATTCCTATAATACTTACCAATACCCATATTCTCTTCTTTTCCATAAGAATCCCTCACTACTATAATTCCCCAGTAAATCATTTTAATGCACTCATTATCTTATAACACTAAGTTTACCATAACCCTTCAAGATTATCTAGAAAACATCTTTCATTTTACAAAAATACCAATAAAAAAATGTACCCCAAATAGTACATTTTAAAATTAATTTTTCTCTTCTTTAATTTCTTCTAATATCTTTTCAATACGACTACCATATTCAATAGATTCATCATAAACAAAACGAATTTTAGGAGTCTGACGTAAATCCATTTTATCAGCTACAAACTTACGAAAAAAATCACTCGCTTCATTCATCTCTTGTTCTAATTTCATATGTTCTAAATTACTCAAACTTGTAAAATAAACCTTAGCAAACGATAAATCTGCTGAAATTTCACTTCCTGTAATCGTAATAGTTTTCATAAGATCATCTGTAGATTCCTCTAATAAAATCTCGCCAATTGTTTTAACAAGTTCAGCTTCTAATCGTTTTAATTTTATCTGATTCAAACGCGTTTCACCTCAACCATTTCATAAGATTCTAAAACATCTCGTTCACGAATATCACTATAGCTTTCTAAAGTAATACCACATTCAAATCCCTTCTTAACTTCCTTAACAGTATCTTTTTCTCTTTGAACAGAACTAATTTTTCCATCATGAATAATAATACCATCACGAACAACTCGTACATTTGACCCATTCTTCATAAGTCCATCTGTAACATAACAACCAGCAATTTTTCCCACTTTACTAAATGTAAAAATCTTTCTTATTTCAGCAGTACCTAGTACTTTCTCTTCATACTCTGGATCAAGCATTCCTTTCATAGCAAGTTCCATCTCTTCTACTGCTTTATAAATAATTGTATAAAGACGAATATCAACATTATATTCCTTAGCTACCTCTTTTGTAATTGAAGAAGGACTTACATTAAATCCAATAATGATTGCATTTGATGCATTAGCAAGTACTACATCACTTTCTGTAATGGTTCCAATTCCACTACGAATAACTGATACCTTAACACCTTCAACATCAATTTTTTCTAAAGCATTACGAACTGCCTCTTCACTACCTCTTACATCAGCTTTTAAAACAACATTAATTTCTTTTTGACCAGCATTAATTGATGCAAACAAATCATCCAAAGATACAACTGATTTTTTTGTATTTTGCTGTCTCTTTTGATCCATTCTCTTCAAAGCAATTTTCTTTGCTTCGCTCTCCGTTTCAAAAGCCATAAACTTGTCTCCAGCACTTGGATTATCACTAATACCTGTAATTTCTACTGGAGTAGAAGGTCCTGCTTCAACAATCGCACTCCCCATATCGTCTTTCATTGTACGCACTTTGCCAAAGAATGTTCCTACAACCAATGGATCTCCCAATCGTAATGTTCCATTTTGAATTAATAATGATGCAACTCCACCAATATTTTTATCAAGTTTACTCTCAATTACAGTACCAACAGCATAACGATTTGGATTTGCACGATAATTACTAACTTCACTAATTGTATTAATCGTTTCTAATAATAAATCTACACCTTCACCAGTCATCGCACTGATTGGAACAAATGGATACTCTCCACCCCAAGCTTCTGGAGTAATACCATTTTCACTCATCTCTTGCATGATTCTCTCAACATTTGCTTCTGGTTTATCAATTTTATTAACAGCAACAACAATTGGAACCCCTGCAGCTTTAGCATGATCAATCGCTTCTTTTGTTTGAGGCATAACCCCATCATCAGCCGCTACAATAATAATTACTATATCTGTTACACTTGCTCCTCTAGCTCTCATCTCTGTAAACGCAGCATGTCCTGGAGTATCAATAAATGTTATTTTACCTCCATTATGTTCTATTTGGTAAGCACCAATATGTTGAGTAATTCCTCCAAATTCAGAATCGACAACTTTACTATTTCGAATATAATCCAAAAGCGTTGTTTTTCCATGATCAACATGTCCCATAATCGTAACTACAGCAGGACGTAGTACCAAATCCTCTTCCGCATCACGAATTTCGAACTCTTCAAAATTTGCAACATTTTGTGTTTCTTCACGTTTTAAAGTTCTTCCATAATCAATTGTTACAATTTCAGCATTTTCAAAGTCAATAGTTTGATTTAATGAAACCATCAAACCAAGCCCCATTAATTTTTTAATAATATCTGTTCCACTTACTTCTAATTGATCAGCCAAATCAGATACAGTCATTCCCTCATGAAACAAAACAATATTTTCATCACGTTCATTTTGTTTTAACTTTTCACGATGCTTATACATTTCTTTACGTCGATTAAAATACTCTTCCTTACTGCTTTGAAGCTCTCTTCTTTTTTTCAATTTTTGCTTCTTTGTATGATTAGCAATATGTTGAAGATTATTAGATTCCATGATTCCTTCAACCACTTCATCAATATTTTCTTCATCTTCAATCGTTGTATCATTTTCTGTACTAATTAAATTAATAGCAAAATCCAAATTAATAACATCATCATCTGACAACTCATCAGTTGCGTTTTTAACATCAATTCCTAAACTTTCACACTTTTTTAAAACCTCAGCAACTGATAAACTAATACTTAAAGCATATTCTTTAACGGTCATCTTACTCCGCCTCGCTTTCTATTTGTTTAATAAACTCTCTAATTCTTCATAAACACTTTCAGGTACCTCTACTTCTAAAGTTCGATCCAAAGCTTTATTTTTTCTTGCTTTTTGAATAACTTCTGCACTTAATTTCAAATAGGAACCTTTCCCATTTTTCTTTCCAGTTATATCAACAAAAACTTCACCCTCAGGTGTACGAACAACTCGAACCAAATCTTTTTTCTCACACTTTTCTCTTGTGACAACACAAGTCCTCATAGGGATTTTTTTCATTTTCATCATATCACCTATTCTGCTTGATTTCCCTCATCTGTCACTTGTTGTAACGTTTTTACCTCAATTTTATATTTCGTTAAACGACTAGCAAGTTTAATATTACTTCCCTTCTTACCAATTGCCAAAGATAATTGATCTTCAGAAACAATTGCCAAAGCTTCTTTTTTCATTGGATCTAATATATTCACAATAACACCCTTTGCTGGTGATAAAGCATTAGAAATAAACTCACTAGCATCTTCATTATAAAGAACTAAGTCTACCTTTTCACCATTTAAATCTTTTAAAATACTTCCAATTCGTGAACCTCTTTCTCCAATACAAGCACCAATCGGATCAACTTTTTCATTAGTAGAGAATACCGCTACCTTACTACGAATCCCTGCTTCACGAACAACTGCATATAATTCAATCGTTCCATCCACAAGTTCTGGAATCGTTGTTTCAAATAAACGTTTTACAAATCCATAGTGCTTACGAGAACATAAAATAAATGGTCCTTTCGTAGTTTCTTCAACTTTAGTAATATAAACCTTAATACTAGATCCCATTACCACAGTCTCTCCAGGAATCATTTCTGATTTTGGTAGAATTCCTCTCGTTCTTCCTAAGTCGACATAATAATTACGATTATCTTCCATTGCAAGCATTCCAACCATCATTTCGCCCATCTTATCTTGGAATTCTTCCATAATACTATTTCGCTCTGCTTCACGAATCTTTTGTGTTAATACTTGTTTTGCAGTCCCAGCAGCAACTCTTCCAAAATCCTTTGGAGTAACTTCTTTTTCAATTGTTTCACCAATTTCAATATCTTCCACAATATCTCTTGCATCATCTAAAGTAATTTGAGCATCCAAATTAATTTCAGGAGGAATTTTTACAATATTTCCTTCTTCATCTTCGCTTTCACTACCAAAATCTAGTTCTGGAACAACAACATAATAAGAAAACACTTTAATATCTCCAGTATCTGGATTAATAACTACTTTTGCATTCGTTTTAGAATCAAAATTCTTCTTATAAGCAGTAAGTAGTGCTTGTTCCATTGCTTCAATGACTACTTGTTTACTAATATTCTTCTCATCAATTATATGATCAAGAGCTCTCATAAATTCTTTTGCATTCATACATTCTTCTCCTTACTTAAAACATCTAAAATATAAGACTCTTCAAATAAATCTAATTCATCTAACAAAGGATTAATTAAATTTGTCGCTTCTACAATAGTATCTAAATCTATTCCATTCAATTTATCTAAAACGATTCTTAAAAAATAATAATTATTTTCAAAAACATATTGAACAGAATCTACAATAATTTCCTTTTCGTTTAAAATAGGTTCAATCGAATGTCTTACCTTTTCTAACTTTTCTTCCATACTCACCTCTTACAATAATAAAAGCGGGTTTTCTGCCCACTTAAATCTGTACTTGTATTATACATGTTCCTCTTTAAAATAGCAAGTTTTTTTAACCAAAGCGGGTTATTATAAAGTAATACATACAATCACTAGATATTTAATTCATAAGGTGCATCAAAAGTTCCATTTCCATTCACAAGCTTTATATTTATTTTGAGATATAACGTCGGAAACACAGCATCTGCAACATATGCACGATTACGATCTACACGTCCACGATCAAATATATGAAATGCACGATACGCCTCACCTGTACGAGTAGCTGGCATTAATGTCCACTGGGAACTAATTTTATATAACCAACTATTTTGATAACAATCATCATTATCATACCAATTATACAATTCTGTATTTAAGCAAAGATTTCGCTCTAAATCTATACCACCACTTGTCGAATATCCAAAATCACTTGGATACATTAATCCAATCATACCTTTCCATGTACTAGTTCTTGTTAC
>CAJUGF010000058.1:0-3947 GCA_910585915.1 uncultured Bacilli bacterium
GTCATTCCTGGATTCATATCACTATTACTGAATGCATCATATACTGAATTAATAGTTGATTTTTGCACGAATTCATCAAGTTGTGAGTTCAAAACTAATTTATCAATTGGTCCTACAATTGCTGATTTCAATATTACCCTATAAGTTGGACTATATGTTCCTTTACCAGTTGTTAACCATAAACCACCATTTGTTTTATCCCATACAAAGTTTCCCGCTGCTGGGTTAACTTCTATTGGGCTAGCTATTACTTTGAGAACACCATACAAAGTAATTGAATTCTTAGGTGTGATTTCAAAATCATATCTAATTGATTCATCAGCTACTAATATAAATGTTCCAATAAAAGTTATACCTTCATTATATATTTCATCACTATATTCAACGCTTGCAGTTGTGATATTTTCAAAAGCAGCTATTGTTAAATCACTATAAGAATCAATTGAACCAATAGTTAATGATTGAGCAGCATCTACAACGATTAAATCATCAACTTTTCTATATCCTGATAAATCAACTTCTGTAATCTCAGTCTTGAGTGCATAATCTGTTAATGTATTTGTTAATGATTCATTTGTTGTATATGATTGTAATGTATCTGTTAACGATTCATTTATAATTTTATCAACAGCAGCTGCTGTATATATTGACATATCCGTTGCAATAACACTATTAGAATCATCACTTTTAATTACTGATTGTATTGAACGGTTATTAATAAATAGATTTTGCAAATGTACTTGATTATATCCAAAATCAACAATACCAGGAACAATACTAATCATTCGCTTCTCTGCAGGTGTATATAATGAGATACTAAACTGATTATCATTTACAGGATATATCACTAGTTTCTTATTCGCTGTTTCACTTCCATTATCTAAATTTAACGAAGTCTCATTCGTTTTTGTCATATAATTTGCAAGTGTATTTGCGAATGATTCATTTGTTGTATATCCTGATAAATCAATATTTGGAATTGTTGATATCTCATTTTTGAGTGCATAATTGTTTAACTCATCCCTATAAACTAAATCATGAAATGCTGGTGTATCATCTATGTAAGTTCTTATGTTTGAACTTAATATTTGTATATCATCGAATTCATCAATTCCTTGAGTTGGATCTTCAGGATGTTGTACAGGGTCGATTACAATTTCATTGTTTGTAATAACTGGTTGTTTAAACTTACTGATTTGTTCAGGATATTTCGTTGAATATTCAACAATTTTATATCCATCCACAAGTTTATGAGTATCAGCGTCTACATTATGTTTAAATTTTAATGTTACATCATCCCAATCAGTAGGTGAATCTTTCCATACAGCTCTAAATGTAAATTCTCCATCGAGAATAGAATTCTTAAATGTAAATTTAACACGTCCAATCTCATTAACAACTTCAGGAGTTTCGAGTTCATTTTTGATAAAATCATTTTCAGTTAATCTAAAACCAGCATCTGCTATTGTGTCGTGAATATCAATGATATTATTTGTTATTTCAAGTAATGCAGGTTTTAATGTATCTCTTACTTTCAATGCTGTTTGAAATGCTGCTGATAAAGTTATTAAACTAGTGGTTGGATTAATTGAATATTCACCAGTAAATTGTATTGTTTGAGTTTCAGCATTGACCCATTCAATGATTTTATTGAATACTTCTATTGAATGTTCCCAGTCAATGTTTCTTGCACTTCTTGCGCGATTCCACACAATATCAAAATCTCGTATGTCATCAACTATACTATCAATTGTGTCAATAGTTTGTTCTGTCAAATCTTCAAGCTCATGAGAGACATTTGCAACTTCATTAATAGATGTTCTTTCAAAAAACCTCATTACTGACCTTCCAGCACTTGATTCTTTAAAGAATCTCACAATTCCTGGTATAGCAAATCCAATATCTACAACTGTCATTATACCATCAACAATATCCATTGCTTCTGTCACTTCCATTTGTGCTCTTACTTCTTGCTCAAAAGCTTCTAATTCACTTTGTAATGCATTCACATCCCAACTAATAACATCAACTGTATTAGTAACTAAATTTAAATCACTTCTCATTGTTGTTATATTATCTGCAGTTATGATTTTAGCAGAAGTGATGTTATAATCAGTGTATAAAGTTGTGGCGGCTGTTGGGTTTGGAGTTATTCGATAAAATTGATGGTCAATGATATAAATAAATGGATTAGTGATACCATCCCAATTAATCTCATCACGTGGTGTTGTAAATTCTTGAAATAAATGTAATTCAATATTTTTAGTACTTCCTGATGTATTTGTCAAATTATTATAATATGCTCCCGCTAAACGTTCAATTGTATTTGATTCATCATCACATACAGGAAAGCCTTCAATTGAATGGTCAAATTTACGCTTAAGAATTGTGATAACATTGTTTAAATTGATTTCTGTTTCAACATATTCAAAATGATATTCAGGTTTATTGTATTTACTTTTATCAATCCAATCCATATAACATTCCAACCTATCATAATTTTTCACTCTATTATACTTTTCAAAGTTTCGCGCAATGTTTGCATCTGCTAATGATTTCTTAGTACCATCTTTATATACTGCATAGAATGATATTTTACCTGCTTGACCTAATGCTTGTAAATAATTATCACCTTCATTTAGATTTGCAGCAATGAGTTTGATTAATTTATAATTTTCGTTAGTGTGTTTCAAATATATTTGGTGAATTTCGGGTTCACTATCTTGTACTGATATCTCACTCTGTGGTATAACCATTTTAACATTAGGACCAACCCATGAGTTCATTTTCTCACTCCATTTAAAAGTGAATGTATTGCCAAAACAAAACTCTTCGAATTGAAATGTTTGACCTTCAATGAATTGTTGTGAGTTGTCAAATGTCCAAATACAGGACCAATATTTACCTAATTCTTCAAGAATTTTATTTGCTTCACCACCTGGTAAATTTTTAGAACCTTCAAGTGTAGTTCTTTCTTTAAAATATTTGGGTTTATACATATATGGAACGTCTGATTCGTGAAGTTTAAAACAATTTCTAGCATCGATAATATCACATTTGATTTCTTTTGGAATGGCTTGAATACCTGATTGATTGAGTAAATACACAATTGACATATAACCATTAACGTATAAATCATGTGGTGATACATTAAGGTCTTCATGAATGAATATTGCTGGCACTCCAGAATCGAATGGTGAATTTTTATAAGTTATTGTGCATTCATTATGATTATCAACTTCTTGGACAAATGTTATTATTGGACATTTATATTTTCCATTCTCAAATGAAATAATGAAATCAGTAATACATTCTGCATTTGTTGAATAAAATATTCGTTCATGAATAGTTATATTAATTACATTGCATGAATTAGTAATTGATGATGTGATGGAATCTGGAATGTGAATTGATAAATAATAGTAATTTTTAGCAGCAGCGAGTGCAAGTGAAAAAGAACTTTCAGTTCTCTCGAGCGCGAGCGAATCATCTGATTCTTCAATATTAATAGTTATAGACCCTGTTTTTAAAACATCGTTTGTTATGCGGAAATAATCATAACCAGAATATGGAGTAAATAATGAATCACCACCACTTGATTGTTCCAATGTTGCTATTCGTGTTTCATGATTGGCGAAAGAAATAGTTTTATCATCAATTTTGAAATTAGCACTTTCATTTACTGTAATATTTTTGAACGTTGCATCTTGTGGATAATCTGGTGTGATTTGTTCAAGTTCTTTAATTCTAGATTCATGATTTGCAAATGTTATTTGTTCATTATCAACTGTAAATGTTGCTTCTTTGTTAACTGTGATAGTGTCGCAATCTATTGATTGAGCTTCTATCGAATCGAATACAGCATCTAATGGATAATCTCCACCACTACCATCACTATTAATAAAAGCTTTATCTTTTGCGTTTTGTTTTGTTATTATAGCTGTCAT
>CAJUGF010000058.1:4047-6296 GCA_910585915.1 uncultured Bacilli bacterium
CACTATTAATAAAAGCTTTATCTTTTGCGTTTTGTTTTGTTATTATAGCTGTCATATTTATTTATTATTAAAAGGATTTCATCCTCGAGCGAATGAATAATACTGTTAAAACGTATTATATTACAAGAGATTATGAAAATGAATTACCAGTTCAATTTTGCAACTCATTGAACAAACGATATATTAGTTTTCAATATTGTCGTGCAACATGTAATGATTATCTTGATGGTGAAACTGAAATTCATTGTGATTTCATACAACGCGATAATTACTGTGATTCATTAGTTTGGTATGCAAATTTAACACCTCCAGATGATAATCGAAAATATGAATATATTGGTTCGAAGAGAAAATTTAATGTATGGTTTACAAATGCAACTGGAGAAGAAATCAAACCAGATAATTTTACATTGTTCTTGAAGTTAGAGTATTAAAATATTGTTATTTTTATTAAAAGGATTTCGATGAATATTAACAATATAATTAATTATCTATATAAAGACCCAATTTTCAAATATAGCATGAAAGATTTGCGTAATCTTAATAATACATTAGGATTGAGTAATCGAGTCTCAAAAACAGCTAATATTAATCAAATTCTTATAGAATTGATAGAAAAATACCATTATGTAGGTGTGTATAATGTGGATTATATTCGTGAATTTATCAAAATATACACAGATGCATTCTTTGGTGAAGAAACATTAGAAGGTACAATTGCACAAATTAAACTTAATGATTTGGAACAAAAACCAGAGCAGTATAATGAATTGTTTACTGTTGATGCACCAAGATATATGATGGATGAAAATGGATATAAACGATTACACAATAAAGAATATCTCGCAGATGTAGAACGACGAGCAAAAGAGCAATATAAACAAGATTTCGAGATATTAAACATGACTAATGACTCTCAAGATAGTGAAATAAAAGATGTACAAAGTAAAATTTTACCGATAAACAAAGACATGACAGAAGCATTCCCAAAATTTGCTGAATCACAATTGCTTAATTCTAGATTCGATAATTTACGTCGAAAGTCTATCGCAACAATTGAAAAACTTAATTCTTTATCTCCTCAGGAATATAATGCATTAATAGAACAAATACATCAAAAACGTGATAAACGTGTTGCAGTTCCAAACACAAGAACAAAGAAAGTTAAATTTGGTAATGTTGGTATGGATGATTTGATTAAGGTTGTTGCACAATTAAAACAAGATGTTAAACAGATTCGTGATGCTCAAAGTGTTCCAAGTGCTCAAGCATGGATTGAACGAAATAATTACGGAAATGTATTAGAAGCTGTTGAAGAAGATTTAGATGGTGATAACTATCCAGAAATTGTTGTTAAATCGAAACTTACTAATAAACCAGTAATTGTCAATGGATACACAACCACACCATCATTGTTCCCATATCGAAACTTATATTATGATAAATATCCAACTGCAGCAGCACGTAAAGGTAAATCATTACGAAACTATCTTCAAAATGAATGGTTCAATCCAACATATACTGATGATGGAAAGGTTGATAAGTGGAATCAAGAAGCACAAGATTTTAATACTCATCTTACTGATAGAGGTTATACTAAACTTTTGAAACCAAATAATCGTACATATTATCAATTATTTACACAAAAATGCATTACACCATTCTATACAGCTTTGAAATATCTTAATCATAAAGTTCCATTTAAATTAACCAAATTAGCATCATATATCTGGAATCAAATTGTAATAAATCCAGCATTTATTCATATTTATGGAGAAGAAGCTATACAAAATTTATCACCTGAAGATGTTAAAAATCTTAGAAATCGACCTGAAATAAAAGAAGCTATAAATGATATTGTTAAACAGTATCTTACAAATCCATATTCAATGTTTACTGACATTTTACCAATTATTGTTGATATCTGGCATCGAGAAGGATTTACAATGAGTGCTGAACAAGTTGGTGATTTCGTTTTAGTATCACGAGCTTATATGAGTGGTGCTGATGCTCCATATAGAGAAAATTATGAAACATGGAAAGCTGAAATTATAAAGAATAATCCAGATAATGTTAATCAACTTATTGCTGATATTCAAGAAATGTTCGAATAAATATGATAATAATCTAATCTTTATTTTTGTATATAGAAGTCGATTCGCTTCGTTCGTCTGGACGACTCAATGCTTGCTTTTTACGCTCAAATATTTCACTTTCTATGAGATCGGAAGAGCGTCGTGTAGGGAAAG
>CAJUGF010000058.1:6306-7269 GCA_910585915.1 uncultured Bacilli bacterium
AATATGATAATAATCTAATCTTTATTTTTGTATATAGAAGTCTATTTGTGAGAATTAAATGTCGTTAAATATTATAAATGATGTTGTGAAAGAAACATTATATAATAATATTGGTTCTAATAATGGTTCATTGATAAGAAATATACACGAAGATATATTAGTGAAGTATAATAGTGTAAATGTTTTGTGTGGTAAACAATCATCTGGTAAAACAGTTCTAGCATTACAAGAAATCATCAAAATGGGAGTTGTTGGTTCACATCATTTATTCGTATACATTACTAAAGAAGGTCGTGAAACTGATAGAACATTCATAAGTTTGAAACCATTAATATTGATTCCATATGTGATTATTAGTGAGAGTGAAGCAGTAGATTATATCAAAACACTATTATCAGCAAAACAATTATATTATACAATTCGAAATGAACATTTGGAGGATAAAATTGAAGATGAACAACTTAATGATATGTTCGAGATGTTGCATATTAACAACTTCAATAATGAGTATTTGCACACAGTGATATTATTTGATGATATCAGTAATAATAAATTGTTCAATAGTGAAGAGACATATTTTAGTCAATTGATTAGAAGATGTAGACATGTAAATATTACAGTATTTCTATTGATACAGGGATGGAAAGGATTGAAACCACATGTTAAGAATGAGATATCAACATTGTTCATATTTCCATGTTTCAATAAACAACAATTACATTTCATATATTCACAATCAGCAAGTAATCTATCATTCGATGAATTCTATAATTTATATAGAGAGATTGTTAAGTGCAAAAATAACAATAAAGATTCACACGGTTATATGATGGTTAATGTGATTGATGGTGGTGAAACGACCATATGGTCTTGACAACTTTGTTGGAACTATGATTTGTCCAGGTTAAGCGCATGCTCTAAGCAACAATGTTGATTAAGATACGAGATGATTTGATTAATAGT
>CAJUGF010000059.1:0-1221 GCA_910585915.1 uncultured Bacilli bacterium
TTTTCTTTCTTTCACGATATGCCTTTTGCTGTTGTTTACGTGCTTCATTTCGTTCTTCAACAGTTGCATACTTTTGCTTTCTACCACGTTTTTCTGTTGTTTCAGTTTTTGCAGTATCAATATTTTTGAGGTTGTTGTTACTCTTGGACTTCTTCAACTTCTTGATGATAGCTGTTTCCTTGAACTCACCCAAATCTAAATTTTGGCTCATGATTTCATTCGAGAAAAAAAATTGAATTATTTTTGAAAATTGAATATTCGCAAACAAAATCACTTCATTTTTTAAAATGTCGCGTTCTGGAAATGACTTCAAAGAATTCCAAAAACAGCAAAAGCTTGCTATCAAAAATGCTCATGTTGAAATAGCCAATGCTATTAAAGAGGTGATATTTCTGTTCAACCAAAAAATAATAAACTCGACATCATCTAATGTCTGCACCATCTATGACCCTTTGATACAAGCAAACATGAACAAGATTGCTGAAGCACTTACTCAAATGAATCTCACTACCTGCGAGGTTTTTCATAAAAAGATTCCTCAATCTACAACACCAAAATCTATTGGCTTTCACGTGCCTATAGTGCCTGACTCGCAAGAGACACAAGAAGAAGATGATGAAGATGAACAAGAAGCTTCATCTCCAAAAGACAAGGAGTAAGAGTAAAAAAATAATTACTTCTAATTTTAAGTTTTTTTTATATATGTCTTTTTTTATACTATGCAATATTTTAAGCATACATGATAATTATTAACAAGCTCATTATATTCTTTATTATATACTTGTTTCAAGTCAATGACTACCTCTCCATTATCTTTAATAATCTTAATAGCATCTATTTTTCTTATTGGATTGCTCTTAGCTGCACAACATCCAACATCTTCATTAAGTTGTACTTCAACCTCACTAACATGTAGTATTGCTTTGATGATGTTGCTAAGAGATTCAATAGGTACTATGATGCATTTCTTTGATATAATGTTAGCTAGTAGTGCTTTGTCTTGATTAAGTAGTATTTGTGCATATGCTTCAAGTATAACATTACGTACATCTGGTTCAACTTCAACAGGTTCAGTTTGCACTCCAATGTCTCTTGTAATAACAATGTCTTCCTTGCCATCATCTCTCTTATTAATAATAATGTTGTTGTTGATGTTTGATGTAGATGATGCAGCTGCTGATGGTTCTAAAGATACATTTGCTTGAACTCCATTGGTTGTAC
>CAJUGF010000059.1:1321-6590 GCA_910585915.1 uncultured Bacilli bacterium
GTTATATGTTCTCGAGTATCTGGAAATCTAACAGGGTCCTCATGTTCAATAATCTGGGTAGGTGGTCGATTAATATATGGGTTGAAGGTTACAGAATAAGTATTAGTATTACTGAACACACCAAAATGTTGAAACTCTAAGTCCTTATTTTTCATGGTAGCTTCATTATACATCATACCTTCTCTTCCAACAATCTCAGCATGTGGGCTTCTATAATCATTCGACATTTTCTATAAAATAAAATATACATCTTTTTACTCAGGGGTTGTTAAATCATAAGGACCAATACGTACTGATGGTGGCATACCATTAGGTCTAATTAAGATACTAATTGATATATCTGTTAATAAGCATAATAATGGAGGTGTATCTACTTCCTGTCTAAATGGATTATCTGCCTTTTGACTACATATCAATTCGAAGTTAATAGGTGCAAGACTTGAAAGACCTTGTTGATATGTTCCATCTGTTTCAGTAGGAAGACCTATGAAGAATGAGGACCTATCATTTGGATAATAGCCTGTTGTGTTTTCATTATATTGATACTCATTCGCTAAACTTGCAATAACCTCTTTATTAAATCCATTTTGCTCTCCATTCATGTTCATTGCATTCTGGCAATATTCGAGGAACTCTGGATACTTACCATTCGTACCAAATGCTTTAGCAGGAATATTATTGTAATTACCACAATTCATATGAAATGCTTCAAACATAGGATTCTTGAAGTATGTCTTATGCGTATGCTTGAGTGGGAATAAGCAAAACATACTATCTACAAAATTAGGTGTAATAGTAATAGTTGCTTTATCTTGTTCATTATTAAGAGGTCTTGTACAAGTGTAAAATGACATAATCTGTGTTGGGAATGTAAGTGGATGTTGTGGGTTAGCATATCTTTGAACAAGTGCTGTATATACAGATTCATGAATACCAAAACAAGGTATAATACTCGCACATTCTTCAATGGAATAATCAACAACACTCCAAGTTCTCCAATCACTGTAAATAGTTCGGTCAACTCTTTCCTTAGTCTTGTCAGCTCCTGTAATTTCATATGCCCCTCCATGATTTTCACCAACAGGTGGAAGATTCTTGGGGTCATTAATCTTATCCATTGCTATTTTTTCGGTACTTGTCCACATCCATATTGGTTCTCCAATAGGTCGAAATTCATTGGTAATTTCATCAACATTGAAGTCTTTCATTATATGTGGATTAGCAACCAAGCTCTTTTCAAAACCAACTGGACAATATACCATACCAGCTGTTGAAAAGTATAGACGTAATTCGATTTTACCTGCAAATGCTGGCAAGTACTTGATATTAGATAAAGGTAGGAATCGTCGCAAATCAATCTTTAATCTAATTGTTTCAGTGACAGAAGTCACATCTTTGTTAAGATTTGCAACAAAACCACATCTCCTTCCATGAGTATCATTCCAAATATCCTTATGTCTTGCTTTACTATATATATCAGCTCTTTTAGTAACTTCATTTGCACAACATGCAGTTAAAAAGGATTCTTCACATCCAAAGTTCTGGGTATAAAGCGTCATACCATTAGCTACAATTTCATACTTCTCAACAGCATCTCGAGCATCCTTAAAACCAAACCATACCTTACCAAAATTATAACCACTGACATTTTCTAAATCACTTAGAATTGGCTTGTCTATTTTTATCATCACTTTCATATCTGCTCGAATAAATCCATTATATATATCAGCAGTATTATGAGTATTAGGAGATATAATACATGTTGTATATGAACCACTCTTAATTGGTGGTGATGGTGAATACGAAGTTTGTGGATTTAATGAGTATGCCTTATTTGTATCACTAAGTGCTATGCAATTATCGACAACATCAAAGTAAGATGCAATCTGAGTACAAACCTCTGCTGAGGTTTTCATATAGGATTCCTTGTTAAGCATTTTAGATAGAAAAAAATTTACATCATATCTTCAAAGATGCGATTTCTCCTACCAATAGGTCTCATAGGTATATATTGAGGTTGTTGTTCTTCTTCATATTGTTGTGGCGGTTCTTCAGGAACATACTGTTGTCTTGGTTTACTCATCCTTTTATCAACAACCTCCTTTATCATACGTCTCTGTTCTTTCTTCTCTCGACTTATCTTCATTTCTTCACCTAGTGATTTTAGCTGTTTTAGTATTTCCTCATTCACAGTAGGGTCATAAACTTGGCTTTGTTGAGTTTTTCGAGGTTTTGGAGGTTTTCGTGCAGCTTTCGAACTTATTGGCTTTCTTGGCTTTTCTTCAAGTTCCTCATGTTCTTCACTGTCTGAGTTTTCTTGAGTTTCTTCGTTATTTTCACTTTCTGAGTTTTCTTGATATTCTCGAGTTATTGGAGTTTTTCGCTGTTTTACAATATACTTGTCTTTGGTTTTTGTAGGTAAAACTTCCCAATCTGGGTCATCCCTTCCATTCAACCATTTATGAATAACTGCAAGTCTCTTAGAACCTGTTAGATGTTTTGACATTTAAAATAAACAAAAAAGTCCAAAAATTTAGTTTTTTTGAGTTTTCATTAGATGTAGGTTCTCGCCCGATTGTTGGTAGTAAAGTCACTCTCTTGTAATGATCTAGACGAAAATGCTGGCTTTTCAAGAGGTGCTCCAACTGATTCACCTTTTGCAGATTTATTAATTGATGATAAGGCAGTTTTCACTTTTCCATCTGGGACATATTTTAATGCTGTGTCAGCTATATTTGCTATTTTATTTCTTGTACTATCGCTCAAGAAGCTTTCACCAAGACCTCTCGCAACTGAACCAATAACACCAGCATGCTTGGTTAATCCACCTGCTGAAGCATCCAATAATTTACTTGCAAGACCTCCAGTAAAACTATCTGCAGCTCCCATTAATAATTTACCACCTAAACCTACTCCTCCTTTTATTATCGTTTGCCATGGAGAAAATTCTTTTTGTTTAGCATAATTTGGCTTCCAATAATCTTCTTCTGAATGACGTTGAATTCCCATTTAAAAAATAATAAAAAATTATTCAAAATAGTACTTATTAGCAGAAATATTCATTACGAATTTCTCATGTGGTTCTTTATGTTGTAGGTACTCAGCTACTGTCTGTTTAGTATTTAATGAGTTATTTGTTTGTTGCAACAAGCTAGTAAAATCTTCCTCACTATATCCTGTATAACATATGATATCTGTTGCTAACCTTTTAGCATTCATATGAACAAATCGAATAGTTTGGATAGCCATGATACATGTTAAATTATAGTGTCTTGTCTTGGTTAACAACTTGATAAATTCACTATTACCATTCTTTAATAAATCACTACCTGCACAATCATCTAGTATCAATAATGTGTTATATGGATATGATGATGTTTCATACTTGACTAACTTATTGGCTATATATATTATTTTATCATTGAGCTCATTTAAATGATGCTTCTCAATGAGCCTCCTCATTTCGTCATTGGTCTCTTTCATTCGAGATAATACATATTTGACAATAGCATAATACTTTATCTTTCTTCGAAGATGTCTTTTAAGATAACTCATTAATTCTCTTTCCTTTACATAATCGATTCTTGATTGTATCTGTTTATTAAGTGTTTCAGCTGTTTTATCCATTTTACCAGAGCTTGAGCAAAATATTATCTTTTGGTAGTATGGATGTTTAAACAACCTCTCTGTTATCATAATATGTCTCCATATCCAAAAACTTTTACCAGCACCTGGTTTACCAATTAAAAAGTATATACCATTTGTGCTAAAAGGATAATCAGGTGATAATGGTTTAATCAAAGCACCATCTATCTCTTTCATGTTCTTCCGTAAGGTTTCTTTAATCAATGTTTCTACTTTATTTATTAGTTCTGCACTTGGGGGTTCATCCATTTACAAATTTTTAAATGTATTTCATAATTTTATCTGGTATTGGTTTGCCCTCAACCTTTTGACCTGCTTTAATTTGTCGTTCATAATTTTTCTTTTGTTCCAACCAATATTGTCTTTCTGCTGTACCAAGTACTAATGGATTACCTCTCCTTACATCTCTAATAGTTTGTCTAGCAAAGGCATCATCACCTTCGACTCCTTCCCATTTTAAATCATACTTACCAGTATCTTCATCAAAGTTATATATTTTTTCAATAATACCTTCTTTACCTTCATTTAGTCTTTCAGCTACTTTAATCCTTTTGTCTCTTGTCCTTAACAACCTATATCCAGGGAATGAACTAGTTGAACCATCTTTGGACTTGACCACAAACTGGTTACCTTTTTGCGAGTCAACTATATAAGACTCATTAGACAAATTACTTCTTCTTTTACCAAATGGTTCTTTTTCGAGTACTAACCTGACCTTCTCACCTGGATTAAAATGGTATGGATTAATGCGTGCATTCTTTTGTATGTACTTTATTTCATCCTCTGGAGTAATATCATTAGGTGCTTTATTATCTAAAGACCTATGAGGAGAGTTGTTATATATGTTTACCAAATCATGCATCTCCTTTGGTTGAATAAACCTATTTTCACCAATAGCATCTCTTATGGTTCTCATAAACCTATTAATAATGCCAAGTACATTATGGTTATTCTCAGTTGTTGTTCGGTATTTTATGTTCTTCTCTCTCATGAAGTCTAAGACTGTTGATGATAAATATGCAGCATCCTCATCACTTGTTATTGAATATACATGAGGTACATCATTAACAAATTTATGAAGTGCTGTCAATACTTCTCTTGCTCCTTTACCATTCATAGGATATGCATATGCTTTTCTGGTGTTGATATTGATGAACATTAGATAATTCAACCCACCTGCCTCTTTATTATTAATGAAGGTATCCATTTGATAACCATGAGGATGTTTGGATACAATAGGTATAAATTGTGCTTTAGGTACTCTCTTATCATGTACTACTCTTTCATCAAAGTATTTCTTTGCTTCTTCTTCATTTAGATTCTCTTGTTTTGCCATGCTAAGGTATTTGTCCAAGGTCTTCCATTTAGCTTTGTTGTATAATTTTTCATATGGGCTTGGTTCTTCTTTACTCATTTATTTTTAAATAAACATCTTATCGTATTGAAGGAATTGCATTTCGATTACAAATGAATCATTTGGAGGTAGTTTGGTTGGACAATTATAATGGGCATCACTATAGAAGTCTATCCAAAACCTTTGGTCCATTGAGTTTAACTTGAAGTACTTAATCGGACTATATTCAACATCACTATCTCCAATATAGTTATGTAATGCTTGTTCACC
>CAJUGF010000060.1 GCA_910585915.1 uncultured Bacilli bacterium
ACAGATTGTATTTGCTCAGTGAAAACACAAGGAACATGGAAAGAGTATATAGGAATTTGCACAAAAATAGATACCAAGAATAATTCAGTAACATTCGCTTCCCATGGTGATTACCTTGTGCGTGTCACAGATTCATCATGTTATTGTACAGGTGACGAAGTTTTTATAGATGATGACAATAAACTAAAGATTCTTGCTGGTGCTACTGCAGTAACAGCAAAAATAAGAAGGATGACAGTAGGAATTATTACTAGTATCATAAACACAAATATGCTTGCAGTTTTTAAGGCATAATTTTGTTAATTAGTTTGTCAGTCATATAAATTGAAAGATTGATGTTATATTTTTCTTTGAGTTCTCGTCTGACATATGAGATTTGTTTGTGCTTTGGTAGCTTTGTTATTTCATTTTTGTTATCTTCATTTTGTATATACTCCATAACTTGTTTTCTTTGTTCATCATTCATATTTTTGCTTTTGTTGAATGGAGCTGTTCTCTGTTTAGTTATTTTTGGTTTGTCTAATAAGCGATTTAATAACTGCTTGATTTCTAATAACTCTTTTATTATTTCTTGTTCGTTTGACATTACTGTTTAAAATAAAAATAAAAAACAAAAAACAAAAATAAGAATGAATTTTTTAATAAGAATAATCTTTTGCAGTGAGTCCAGTAATGAAAGGTAAACAAGCTTGATTCTCTAGTACAATCATTTTTGTGTGTGAACCAGTTAAAGCATTTTTGTTAACAGTAACCTTTGACATAATATTGTTCTTCATTTGTAAGTTAATGTTCTTACCAACTTTAATAGATTTTTCCATCAAAACTTCTTTATAATCATTACGTACAATATTGTTCTTTTTCAATGATACTCCTTTTAATTTCATAGCTTTACTGTTTCATCATTATTCCATATTGTGTAGCATTTTGGTGCAAGTGCTATCATATGGTCTCCTACTTTCTCTATTGCACACCCCAAAAGTTTCTTTTCATCAGCAATATCATGAAGTTGTGGATTGGGAAAGAACTTATAAACATGCTTGCACCAAAATGATTCATCTTTGATAATATTGTTGAACAACTGTGATGGGGTTTCATCTTTGTTACCTGAAATGGCAAAGTAAGCAGAATCGGTGTCTCCTTCTATAAAATGAAGTCTATTCATGTCCAAGCACCTATTCATAAAATCATAGTAGAAGGTACAGTACCAGAATTTAGCATTATCTAATGTCCAAAATGATTCTTGTAAGCAGGTAGTGCAATGATAAGTTTTTGGTTGTTGTTGAATAATAAAGAGATCATCATTTAATTGAGCACCATTCACGTACGTTTGAGAAATAATATACTGATAAGCTTTGTTAGTATCACATATTTTTACTTTACAAAACTTCTCAGTGTTCATTCCATCGTAACCATACGAACCATTCATACTAATCTTGTAAAACTTTTCATTACCATTTGACTTCCCAGCAATAATATCTTGTCGTTTCTTCATGAATGTAGTAACAAATTCACGAAATCCTGTATGAGCTTCATAAATTGAGACACTCTTTACATCCTCTAGCACTAAGCCATGATCAAGTAAGAACCATAAATAGTAATTGCTAAATGTCATATATTCTCCATAAGTGTCAAGTAACATAGTAAGTTTGCGTTCTTCTTTGTCTAATGAGGCTAGTTTATGCTCTTGAAGATAAGAGTACATATAACTTCCTATTACTGATTCCTCATTTTTGATGTTGATGTTTCTGAAGACTGGAGGAAAATTAATGAAGTAATTGATCTTGCTTGCTGGACATACTAACTTTACTTTTGCTATGAATAAGTGTTTTGGATTTGGTTGGAATCTTGTTTTGCTAGTTATAATGTCTATTGCCTTTTGTTTTGATTGGTTGTCTTTAACATCTATTCTGCGTACGAAACTACCTGGCATGTACATAATTCCACCATGATATTTATTGAAATCATGTTTTGTAGAAGAAAACGATGAAGGGTACAAACTATTAAAATCAACTCCAACAACATGTGTCATTATATTTGGAGTGTCGTACGAAAGAACTTTATTATTGATTGCATCGTACCTAAACTTATTAATATGTGTTTCACCTTTAATATTATATCTGTGCTGTACGTTTGATAGTCCTCCTGTTATGTTATTTCGTAAACTATAATATTCTTGTTCATCGTTAATGAGAGTAGGTAAATGATTTAGTTTACAAAACTTCTTCAACTGAATTCTTAATGAGGTTATTTTTGGGTCATCACGTTTACGGAGCTTATTACATTCTACACAAGCGAGTTTGCAATTGCTCAATTCATGTCCAATATCGTTATCAATTCTATCAAGTGTTGGTTTGTTTACGTTTGTAAAATGTTCCTTACATAAATGGCAACAACCATTATTGTACATTTTCATAAATTCATCAAAATCAGAAACTGATATACACTTGTCAAGATTTCGCATGTTATTACTATGGGTTTGATTATATTTTTGATCTTGCTTGTAATAACAGTCACATTTATATTTCCACCATTTGATTGTTGGTTTGAAGGAATTTTCTTTGTTAATTATGTCGTATTCAGTGGTCGGATCAAAATCTTTATAAGCAAGAGCGTACTTGATACATGCTGAACACTTTGATAATGATAAGTTTGATATCATGTCTACATTATATTCAGCGTTCATAGCAATAAGATTGTCAATTGGCTTAATCATCATTTCTACATCATTATCATTATAAGCTAGTAAGTAATCCCATCTATTTTTGTAGTTCTTGCAATCATTTACATATTCTGCATAATCTTCCTTAGATAATGGGTTTCGTTGGTTCAAATAACTATAGAAGTCATCATAAGCAAATGGTTCTGTTGAAGATAAAACTTCATTGTAATTATCACTATTGAGGGCCTCATACGGAAAGACTCCCTTGTTACTATTGGTTTCACCTCCAAAGTCAACACCAAATTGCTTTAATGTTCCACCGGCAACAAAAGCTTGAGCATCTATAAAACGAAGTTTGGTTGGATATTTAGTTGAAGTAAGTACGAATTGTTTTAGTGATGATAATGTTCCAATGATGCTATTTGATTCAATTTTCCAATGAGAGGCATTAAGATATTGTTTGAATAGATTACTATCAAATCTTGAAGAATTGAAACCAAATACCGTTATGGTAGTTATATTGTTGTCTATCTTTTCAGGTACACATGAGTATTGTTGTTTGTCTTTGTATACAATTAATGATTGTTCAAAAAGCCAATCAAGCCATAATGGAATGAAATCTTTGTTATCCTGTAAACTAAAATGCTTTGTTGTTAAGCCAGAAGCAGACTTTACGCATGAGGAAACTGATAACGGTAAGAGCCGTGAATTGATAATAGTTGATTTACTGGCTTCTGTATTTACAACTTGATCCATTGTTTCAAAGTCATATGTTATGTAATAGATATTCGGTTTCCATGGTAATCCGTGTGCAAGACAATACTCATAGACAGGATTGTTTAAAATATGTGGACAATATGGTAAAGCTTCCTTGGCTGGTACAAATTGTTTCTTATACTTACCATCACAATGTTTGACATGATCATCGAAACGTTTGATATTGCTATGCCCGTAATGAACATAAGAATTGCATTTTGGACAAACATGAATTGCAGTAAGTTTTTCAGCATCTTTGATAAACATAATATGAACAGTAAGGTCTTTGGTAAATAATAATGCTGAATAAGTTGTGTAATCTTTGTTGAAATACCATTGTTCCTGTAAGTCATATTGTTTGTCATTGTTGTATTCATATATGTTTATGTTGATTTTATGTTTTTCGGCTAATTCTTTCATCTCCTCCATTGTTACTCCTTGAAAATTGTCCAATAAACGTTGTGCATGCTTTGGTATTTTTGTTGTATAAGTTATTCCATATTCCTCAAGTAGCAGTTTCTTGGCACGTTTAGTACGATGTTTGATGTCGTATTTGGTTGTATTAGTCAATTCAGGAAACAAACAACAAGCAAGAAATCGGTACCAACATAAATTATCATCTTCATCATCAACAATTATATAATTATTACTCTTCTTGAATATTTCTGGAAGATCTTTGATACGACCTGTAACCTTACGCATTCTCGATATCGTAAAGGATATTGAGTGTACAATTGTTAGTTTATTGTTTGATGAAGTTGTTTCATAGCTGTTTAGTACAGTTTCTATATACATTTTGCATTCATCAAGGTTTCGTTCATCTTTTACTATAATTGGTATGGCAGATTTGTAGTTTTGCCATCTGATCTCTCTAGCCTCATAATCATATTTTTCTTCATAAGTTTCAAAGTCAAAGGTACTTGTTTCAAAGACTCCTGAAAGTTGAAAATGTATTTTAAATGGTTTTAGTTCACTTTGGTAAACATGAAGCAAGGCATCATATATGTTTGCTAGAGATGATATTTCATTGAAATAATATGTAACAATAGGTTTACCATGATCATTACGTTCTTTAACCAAAGCTTCTGGGTAGTCATATGCTTGCAAAGCTGCTACTGCTCTATCGAAATCATTTGGAAAATTAACTATTAGAAAATCATTATGCTTACTAGTGAATTGTTGACCATTTTTCTTAAGGTACTCGTACAGTTCTTCGTTTTCTGGTTCATTTACTTCGGGTGTATTAATTATTGTTGTTATTCGTTGTTGGTTTTGTTTGATAACTTCATCAATGTAATTATTAATGGTAATTTCATCAATAACATCTGTAGGAGCTAATTCATCAGGCTTAATATCACCAAGAAGAATATTGTAAGCATTATTGTCGTTGAAATATTTACATAGCCTTGTAATATTTATATTGTTGTCTTGGTCAATAATAATATTAGCATTTAATTTAGTGTTCAGAATCGCAATGAATTTGGTTATTGTTTCTGTATCCAAATTGAATAATGTTTCTGGTATTAAATTTGTCATTTGGCGTTTGGTTCGTTTTGTATAAGAATAAAATTAAAATATTTAAAATATTTAAAATACAAAAATAATAATCGCTTTTTTAATTAAATTTCCTGAATCTTATCAGTGTTTGGATTGAATTCATTCATGCATTTCTTGCCCTCATCAGTGTATTGGAAGAATTCCCATACCTCATCGTAAAACTTCTTTGGAAAGTGATATGGCATACCATAATCATTGTAATCACCAGTAAGCTCATCAATATAGTAATCAAATATTTCTCCATACTCACGAAAAGCAGCATTTTCATCATGAAAAGATATGTATAAGTGATTCTGCTTTCTGAATATATCCATTTGTGCGTCTATAATAAAGGGTTCAACAACATCAATAGCATCACGGTCACCATCAATGACTTTATCACAAATGTCAGCAAAAAGGTCGTACATAGGTGTTTTATATGTACGGAGTTGTTTAGCAGCATAATTAGCAAAGGCTTCCATTATATGTAGTGGAAATAAAAAATAAAAAAAATTTTTAAAAAATATAATTTTTGAAAAATTGTAAAAACTTAGTTATCCTATCAAAAATGGTGAGTTGATTAAGGGGTTCCAGAAAATTATTCAAATGTATAGGTTGGTAATGAAAACAAGGGTAAAAACAATAACAAGTAAACATACCTGATTTTTTATACCTGAGCTTGTTAACTTGCAAGGTATGCTGGGCAAGGTACGAGTAAAATTATTAGATGGTCATCCCGCA
>CAJUGF010000061.1 GCA_910585915.1 uncultured Bacilli bacterium
AACAAAAAGCGATATACTCTTTTTCAATATATCACTTTGTCAACAATCTGAAACGAGTTTTTAGTTTATCTAAATTCTCGTTTTTATTTTTTAGAATTCTTAAATTCTCCTAGTATAATTGCTATTTGCTAAGTATTTTAATCCTTCTTTTTTGGTTAATTTTGAAACTTTAGCTTTTTGTTCCTCTGTGATATTTACACATGCAGCAGAAGGGTGTCCTCCTCCACCATGTCTCATTGCAATTTCACTTACATCAAAATCTTGAACGATTGAACGATATGATTTTTGTCCATATTCTCCTTTATCCATAGCAACTACTATAAAATATTTAATCTCCTCTGGGTTATTATTTCTTTCAATATATTCTGCTAAGTCATTACGATATTCGTAGTTTGCATAAACCATTCCATATTTATTATTATTTTCATCAATAAAATACTCTGCTGATGTCATTATTGATTTTAATGCTTTATTATATTCTTCTTTCTTATGTTTAATCATTCTTATTTCTTTTTTGTCAAATTCAAAATTTTCTGGATTATTTTTTAGCCTCTCAATCATTTTCGATATATATTTTTCTGTTTTAATAATATTTAATAAAATGGCTAAGTCGTGAGCTTTTTCCCCATTTTTCACTTTTTTCCATTGCCATGTATCTTCTAGTCTGGTTAATTCTACAAATTCATTGATTGCTTTGTTAGTTTTTATTAAATTATTATTCACTAAATATTCATAGAATAAGTCTGTGCCACATCTTTTGCCTTTTTCATCTTCTTCCACTATTTTAGTAAATCTATATATATTTAGTTTTTCTTTAATTGCACTCACATGATGATCAAATACTAACACCTTATCTTTTAGTGAAGATTTGGCCACCATTGCAAGAGATGGATGATATAAAGCTAAATCAGTTATATATATTTTATGATATTGGTTTAAATCTCCTGATTCTATATATGCTCTAAAAGTCTTTTCTAACTTATCAACATTTTCCTTTAAAATACAATCAATATCATCAAAGGCTAATTTACTTAGAACGATACATCCAAGTCCATCTATGTCACTTTCATGACTAAATATTATATTTTTCATAGTTTTAAGTCCTTTCACTAAAATAGATTTATCTAGTATATCAACTTTAGATTATATTTTTATTAAAACTCCATCATTTGCGCCTTCATGTCGTATTCCAAATTGATAAAACCAACCATATATAAATTCTTTTTGACAATATTTGAAAACTTGTTCTATTGTATTCTGATTGTATTTTTTTATTAATTTCCGCTTGAGTCCATTTTATTGTGAAAAATAAAGTATCTGGTGTTTTTCATTCATCTTTTTTATATTTATTGATGTGTTTTTCAATTAATTCTTGATCTTCGAAGTAGTTAATTGCCATGGCTTCTTTTATTTCTTTTAATGTTGCATTTGCAATGCTTGCTGCTTTCTTTGAACCTCTTTCTAATATTTTATAAACTTCGTCAATTCTATTCTCATAGTATGTTCTACGACTTCTAATTGGCTCTAGTAATTGTTCAATGACATTTAGTAAGAATGTTTTAATTTTAACATCTCCAAGTCCACCTCTTTGATAATGTGCTTTTAATTCTTCTAAATTTTTATATTCTGGTAAAAATTTAGCAAAATCTTCTTCTGTTGAAAAAGCTTCTAAGTAAGTGAAAACTGGATTGTTTTTGACAGAACCTGGATCTTCAATACGAATATGATTTGGATCTGTATACATTCCCATAATCTTTTTCTTTACTTCTTCTTTAGAGTCTGCAAGATAAATGCCATTTCCAAGTGATTTACTCATTTTAGCATTACCATCAGTTCCTGGAAGACGTAATGCTGCTTCTGTCTCAGGCAATACTGCTACAGGTTCTATTAGGACTTCTTTTTTATAAATTCTATTAAAACTTCTAACTATTTCTCTTGTTTGTTCTATCATTGGAAGCTGATCGTCTCCTACTGGTACAATGTTGGCTTTAAAAGCTGTTATGTCAGCTGCTTGACTAATGGGATATGTAAAGAATCCTACTGGAATATTTGCTTCAAAGTTTCTTAATTTAATTTCATTTTTAACTGTAGGATTTCTTTGTAGTCTTGATACTGTGACTAAATTAGAATAAAAGAATGTAAGTTCTGTGAGAGCAGATACTTGTGACTGAATAAAGATTGTTACTTTTTCTGGATTTAAACCAATTGATAAGTAATCAAGTGCCACTTCAATAATGTTTTCACGAATTTTTTCTGGATTATCTGCATTATCAGTTAGAGCTTGAGCGTCTGCTATCATAATAAACATTTCATCATAGTTTCCTTCTTCTTGGAGTTTTACTCTGCTTTGTAAGGATCCTACAAAATGTCCTAAGTGAAGCCTTCCTGTTGGTCTATCGCCTGTTAAAATAACTTTTTTCTTTGCCATATTATCACGTCTTTTCTATATCTTTAGTATAACAAAAAAACTAACTTGAGTAAAATTAGTCTTGCATTGTTAGTTTAATTGGAGATATTGGAGTTAAAAGTCTTCGATGCTTTTCTTTATCTGAAGGCTTTAAATCAATAATATTCATCGTATTTTTGATCGTCATTATTTCTACTGTAGACACAATTTTATTATTTACTATACCATTTTTTTCAATTCGCATATAATAATAATCATAGACGTCATATTCTGAATTTTTAAAGTTCGAATGTAAATTTTCTTCTATTTTTTCAACTAATTCATAAGGATTCCAAAAATATAAAAACTTATTCTCTTGTAATTCTTTTTCTTTGGAAAATCGTTTTATTTTTAAATGATTAAAGAAATCTTCCTTATCATATAAAATAATTTGACTTTCATAATAGGAATATAGTTGACGATTTATTTTTTCATTTAACACATTTACTTTCAAATATAATTTCATTTGCTTTATTTTATTTAAGATATTTTGATCTTTCTCTTCATTTTTTAAAAGGTCATAATAATAGTCAAATGCATCAATATTTTTACTCTGAAAGTAATAATAACATAATTCAAATGCTGCTAATAATCGACAATTTGTTGTTAAAAGATCTTCTAATATTTTTACAACACATCTTGTTTCTCCAGCTAGTATTCTACGTTTTGCAATTAAAAATTGTTCATAACCATTTAAGTGTTCTTTTTTCTTTGAACAACTATTTTTGATACTTCCGTTTCTTTTTCCTTTCATCATTACTTTTCTTTCCAAGAATCCAATTTTCTCACAAAATCATCACTTTCTTCTGTTTTTATTTCGTCTAAGGATAATATTGTTCCATTACATTCATTTTTTGATATAACATCTATTGTATTCCATAATGCTTCTCTGCAAAAATCTTGATCTGTCATTAATCTATGTAAGATCATATCAAAATCATTTTTTTCGTAAAAATCTATTGTATTCAAAATACTTTTGTTATTCTTTTCTTGTTGAAAGTATTTTGATATTGTGTAGTCTACTTTTGCTATTTCACATAATAGCTCTCTAGCATTATCATAATCTAGTTTTATTAAATTTCGTACAAATCCATATAATGACATAATAATAGCTACTTCAAAATCCACGCCGCCCACTAGTATTTGTTTAGATCGTTTTTGTATATAGGCTTCGTTTAAGGTTTTTAAGGTGATTAATCTATTGTATCTTTCTAAATCAAATGTATGAAAGCTCGACATTTCTTCTAAAAAGACATTTTCTGCTAGGGATAATGATTTCAACATCAAAATCTTTCCTAGCTCATCCATTTCTGAAAATTCATAGCTCGCAGCAATAATTATTTTTAAAAATTCTGGATCACTACTTGCTTCTGCGATTAAGTCATCTGTATTTTCAATATTTAATAAAATTCCTAAATAATCTTCTTCCACTCCGTTTGTTAATCCTTCCTTTTGTTTATAGGAGTATAGTTTATAAGCGTCCAGATAAGAAATTGTTAAAATCGCTGACTTGATTAAGTAGATTAGTGGATTTTGAATGACATCTAGATTATAAAATCCTTGAACGTATGTAATGATACTTTCTTCTAATGTGAAACCATCATATAATAGTGAATTTATTTCAGTTGCAATTTTTTTTCTCATTTCATCACTGAATTTTTTTTCATTCATTTTTTTCTTTTCCTCATTCTTTCTGCATAAATCATTTCGTAGTCGTTGTTTCCCATTTGTTCCATTTGCATTCTCTCAAATGTTGCATATAATTGTTTTTTCCATGAATTCTTTTCTTCTTTTGTCTCACTATTTCGTATTAAATACAACAATATGTTAACTAAGGCTATGCTTTGATGCTGATCATATCCTTTTTCTTTTAATAATGTTTCTTTCCAAAAATAATATTGATGATAGGCAGTTCCATGAATTTCTTTTTCTACCCATGCAATAAGGTTTATTCCATTTTCATTTTCTTTGGTAATTTCTTCTAATAATAATTCACTCCATGTATCAGAGTCTCTTTTTTCGCAAGTCAAATATTCATTAAAAATTTCTTCTATATTCTCTGGCAGTTCAAAATTTGAAACACTCATTAATGCTTTTTTTCTTATTTCATTCAGTATAATTCCTGTTCTAATTTTATTCTTTGAAATACTAGTGATATGGTTATTGCCATTATGATCAATTTCCCATAGAATTTTTCGTATTTCATCGTTTTTTATAGATAGATTATTTAAAAGATTTATTAATCTTTGTTTTTCAATTATATCAAGGCATCTTTTAACTACTTTACTTTGCAAATCATAGTACTGGTTTATTTCTTCTTCTATTTCTTTCCACTCTTTATCTGTTAAGATTTTTGTAGGTTCTACTTTTAGTTCGAAATTACTTTGGAAAGTTTTTTTTGGCTTTTCTAAAGACTGTGTATATTTTGGCTTACTTGAATTTTTTTTCGAAACTTTTTTTAGTTCTGCCATAATAAATTCTATAAATGCTGGTTTTAAAGATATAAAATTTAATGCTTCTCTTATTTTGGGAAGACTTTCTTTGGTAGGTCTTCCTGATTCATCTATAACTAAATCCTTGAATACCATTAAACCTTGTTTTACCTTTTCGCCTTTCAGTTTACTTTTATCCAACTCGTCTAGAATCATATTATAGTAATCTGGGTAGTCTGTTTTAATAGCTTCTTTTAATTTATCTTCAGTTTTTAAAGTATTATACTTTTCTTGAAATTTTTCTAATGTTAGTCCTGTACATTTAATGTTTTCAAAAAATTCTGATGGTAAATATGGTGCTAATTTACTTGCTTTGTAAATTGGTCCTAATAGGTCTAAGAAAACATTTAATTTTTCATTATCTGATATCTTCAAATTACTCACTATCATCTCTATATATGGAGAATAGCTAATTATTGAATTGTCATCTTCGTATTCAGCTTTTAGAACTAATATTATATCTACTATAATTTTAATAAATTTTTGGCTTTTCTCATTTAATATAGTAGGTACTTTAAGTTTATTGTTTGGGTCTATCTCTTCTGAAACATTTAAAAGTTTATGAGCCGCTATTATCTTTTTTAATTCTTTTATTGCTTTTCGTTGATATTCTTTCATCTAATCACCACTTCTTTAAAGATTTATTATAGTGTTAAGGATGTCAAAAAGCAATAAAAAAAGATATTCTTTTGAATATCTTTCAGACTGTTGACAAATAGGTTCAATAGTCTTTTTATTTAATAAAAAATATAG
>CAJUGF010000062.1 GCA_910585915.1 uncultured Bacilli bacterium
TTTTGGTCTATCGAAGTTATGCTATCTATCAAGAAAAGAAAGAGTTTGATGTAATTAGAGGAAATGTTCCAGATCAAAACTATGATGTACAGCTTGCATTTGTAGTTGATGGTGTTGCTACTGATAATATGCCTTCTAGGGAGAGTGGTAAGGCAGTAGAAAGTATTGTATGTGATAAAAATGCAACAGGTGTATTTGATGAAGAGCGTTGGGCAGTGATGGTTTTAAATGCACAGAAAAGTCGGACGAAATGTCGTATTTCTTTTCAATCAAAATATCAAGAACGTGATTTAAATGGAACAGATCCAGTATTTACTGATGGTCTTATTCCAGTTACTATTCATGAAGATGGAAGTGTAACTAAGTCTTTTTCTGGAAGTATTTGGTATGATTATAGTAAAAAAAATTGGGCCAATGCAGTGATTTTAAAAGATGAATCTGTTAATTACTTTGAAGGTGAATTTATTCCAGAAGATAATATTGAGGCTTATTTTGTTTGGATACCAAGATATCGCTATAAGATTTTTAATGAAGGAAACTATAATGATTTAACTAGTGTCGAAGGAAAAGAGCAATTAATTGAGATAGAGTTTGAGAATAAGAATGAAGGTATTAAAAATGGAAGCCATATTGGTGAATGGTTAACTCATCCAGCATTTACTAGTTTAGATGTGAACGGAATATGGGTTGGAAAATTTGAAACGAGCTATGAGGGAGCAAATTCACATAGTGATGCAGTACAAAATAAGCGTGATGAAAGTAAGATACAGATTAAACCTAATCAATATAGTTGGATGGTATCTCAAATTTCTAATTCTCATTTAAATAGCTATAATTATCGTAGAAATATGGATAGTCATTTGATGAAGAATACAGAATGGGGAGCAGTAGCTTATTTATCTCATAGTGCATATGGTAGCACAGATATTCGAATGAATAATAATGGGAATGTTGTTACAGGATATGCTGCAAAGAATGAACCTACATGTGGATTTAATGGGAATAATCAAGATTGCAATATTTATGAGAATGTTTTAGCTGGAGCTGATGGAGCACATTCTGTAAACTATTTTAATGAATTAAGTAACTTGGCAAGTACAACAAATAATAAAAGTGGTATTTATGATATGAGTGGTGGTACTTGGGAGGCAGTTATGGCAGCTGTAACTAGTAATAATGTTCCTTTGGCAGGAAGATCAATTGCTGGAGGGTATAGTGGATTTAATGGTCCTTTTGGGTGTCCATCTTGTGATGTGACTGATGGTAATAATGTTATTTCTTTTCAAGATGGTATTGATTATCCAGAATCTAAATATTATGATACTTATGAGGTGGAATGGATCCATACAGCATATGATCAACGTATTTTGGGTGATGCTACTGGAGAAATGGGGCCTTTTGCACAAACCAATTTGGAAGGAAACAATATGGCATTTGGTTCTTGGCATTCAGCTTTAGCTTTTTTTCCTTATGCTGGTAATCCATTTATGTTGCGTGGTGGTGCTTATACAGATGGTATTAATTCAGGGATTTTCGCTTTTTTTCGTTACTCTGGAGATAATGAACTATCTTCTTATCGAATTGTTTTAGCTTTTTGATGTTTATACTTCAAAAGTAGATGAAAAGACCTTTATACTATAAAAAGAATAGAGGTCTTTTGTTATGATGTTAGAAGTATTTCGAAAAAGCAATAAGCTGAAGTAAAAGAGATAATTAATACAATTACATCCACAACTCAAGATGTGGGAATTTGTAATGTGTATAATTTATTTGCTCGTGGTGCTATAGATTATGGTGTTGGATTTTCTTCTACAAGTATACGTTCTACAATATATCTTAAAACGAATGTTAAAATTGTTGCTGGTTTTGGTTCTATTAATCAGCCTTTTGTAATAGGAATTTAGTACTTCCTATTTTTTTGATTTAGAAGGATAAAGTAATAAAAAATTCTTGTTTGACATAATTAAAAATTATTTATAGAATAGTGTCACAGATGAGGGGGAATTTTTTTATGAATACAGTTGATTTTTCTTGTTATTATGGTTATGGGAAACAAGGAAAAAGTAAAGAGTATACTTTTTATAATTCTTGTTTTTTAGAACCTCTTCAAAAGCAAATTTCTTCTTCCATTCCTCTTATAACTTCTGTTACATTAACTTCTTCTTCTAAAAAGGCTTTGTTTTCTATTTATGTTGGTAAGGAATTGTATTTAAGTTCTATTAATGATTATTATATTGAAAAATATGATTTGGATATTGAAGAGTTAGAACGTTTTTCTGATGCGGGATATCAGCGAATTTGTTTACTTAACTATAAAAAATATGATGTGGTTTTGATTGGTTTGGGTCCTAATGATCGTGTTGTTTCTGATTATTTTGCTTTAAAGCGAGAAATGGTTAAGTTAATGAAATTACAAGGAAGTTATTTGAAATTATCATAAACTTTCTTTTTTATTACTTTTTGGTCACACAATTTCTAAATATTTTGAGTATACTATTTATGGAGAAAATTATGAAAGAAAGAATTCTAAATATTGATCTATTTAAATTTATAGCAAGTCTTATGATTGTAGCAATTCATGTGTATCCTCTTCATTCATTTAATGTTGAGGTTGATTATGTGATAACTCGAGTGCTTTTTCGTATTGCTGTTCCATTCTTTTTTATGGCTACAGGATATTTGATGTTATCTTCTTCTTTGCAAGATTATTCTAAATTAATTCGATATACAAAGAAAATATTAAAACTATATCTTTTGGCTATTATATTGTATTTACCTGTTCGTTTATATCAAGGAGCACTTTTTTCAAATTCTTTTGGAGAAATATTGAAAGCATTCTTTTTTGATGGAACTTTTTATCATCTATGGTATTTTCCAGCTTTGATTTTAGGAATTTGGATTACTTATTTTATTCTTAAAAAATTTTCATTTAAATTATCTTTTTTCTTTTGTTTTGTTCTTTATCTTGTTGGTTTGTTTGGAGATAGTTATTTTGGTTTTATTCCAGATTGTTCTTTCTTTTCTTCTATCTATTCTTTTTTATTTCTATTTTTTGATTATACTAGAAATGGAATTTTTTATGCTCCTATTTTTTTATGTTTGGGTTATTATTTTGCAAGATATTCTTACAAGAAATCTTCTATAATTCGTTTCTTTGCTTTTATTTCTTTTGGGATAATGATGATGATAGAAGGATTTCTTTTGTATAAATATAATATTCCTAAACATACGAGTATGTATTTATTTTTAATTCCAACATCTTATTTTTGTTTTTCATTATTACACTTAGATCATCAAAAACAATTTCCTGTTTTTAGAAATTTGTCTACAAATATTTACCTTTTTCATCCTCTTGTTATTCTAGGTGTTCATTTTTTGAGTAAAATTTCTTTGTTTTCTTTTTTAGCGAATAGTTTGTTATTTTATTTGGTTGTGGTTCTTTTTACTATTGTTTTTTCTTTTATGTTAGAATTTATTAAGAAGAAATTTGTATTCTAGTTTGTGGTTAAAAATTCTTTTTTTATAGCTTCTTTTTTGTTATGATGTCTAAGTGAAAAGAGTTTGTTGATGATGAAAAAGAAAAAAGTTATGATATTATTTTTCGTATTTGTTGTTTTAGGAGGATTCTTTCTATATTTTTATTATCATAAAATTGGGAGAGAAGAAAAAATTCAAGATATCCGATCTCATTATGCTTCAATTGTTCAATTAAAGCATGATAGTGATGTTTATGTTTTAGAAAATGGTGAATATCAAGTTGTTGGTAGAGGAGCTCAAAATTTATCATTTGCTTTAGATGATTTGGTAATTGATGATGTGAAGCATGAATACTTTCCTGTTAAGAACGAGGATTATTTTGTTTATTATCAAGATGTTTCAAGGATTGAGTCAGAAGTTATAGACACGGTTCCAGATTATTATTTGACTTCTAAAAAGCGGATTCAAACGAGAGAAAAAACAAATTTTTATCAAAATAATGTTCTTATTTTATCTTTGAATCGTTCTATGGATTTTGTGTTTGTTTCGCAAAATGAACAGACTTATCAAGTTCAATATCTTGGTAAAATCTTTGAATTAAAAAAAGAAGAAGTTTCATTATTAGAAGAGACTATATTAAGAGATGAAGCAGAATATATACCAGTGTTGTATATACCTGAAGTTCAAGAGATTTGTAATGATGACTCTTGTATATCAATAAAATCTTTAGAAGAGTTTTTAAATATGATGAAGGAAAAGGAATTTTATAGTTTAAAAAAGGATGATTATGAATTATGGAGTAAGGGGTATGTTTCTTTAAAGAAGAATGCTCTTGTTCTTCATTTTGAAAAAGTAGATGATATAGTTTCTTCTCTTTTAGAAGAGTATGGTATGAATGCAATTGTTGATTTTCAATATCATTTATCGAATCAGTCTTCTAAAGTGGGGACTAGTTTAGAAAATATTGATGCTTATCAAATTCATCAAAATACAACCAAAGAGCAAATGGAAAAAGTATTAAAAGGTGAAGTAATTGAGTATTCAAAGCCAAAGGAGATAATACAATCAACTAGTTTAAAAAAGCTTCCAAATATGGAAGAGAAAGCTACTAATATCGCAGTGTTAAATTATCATTTTTTTTATGGAGATGGTGAGTCTTGTGGTTCAGGAATTTGTTTAGAGGTTAATAAATTTCGTGAACAATTACAGTTTTTAAAAGATAATCAATATAAGACATTAACCATGGAAGAGTATCGTGCTTGGATGTATGGTGAAATTGAACTTCCAGCTAGGAGTGTTCTTTTAACGATTGATGATGGAGCAATGGGAACTGGAAAACATAATGGTAATAAGTTAATTCCGCTATTAGAAGAGTTTGATATGCATGCCACTTTATTTTTAATTAGTGGTTGGTGGGCAAAGAGTAATTATCTTTCTGATCATTTAGATATTGAAAGTCATACATATGATATGCATACTGAGAGGGTTTGTTCTAATCAGACTAGAGGGGCTCAAATGCTTTGCTCTTCTAAAGAACAAGTTATGGAAGATTTGCGAAAATCAATTGATATCATTGGTTCTAGCATTGCTTTTTGTTTTCCTTTTTATGCTTATAATTCTTCAGCGATTCAAAGTGTTAAGGAAGCAGGTTTTAAGCTTGCTTTTGTTGGGGGAAATAGGAAATCCAATCGTTCAAATGATAAATATATGATTCCTAGGTATCCGATTCAAGGAAGTATTACTTTGAATGAATTTATTAATATGATTGCATAAAATAATGTTCAAAAGTCAAAAGTAGATGAAAAGACCTTTATACTATAGAAAGAATAGAGGTCTTTTGTTATGAAGT
>CAJUGF010000063.1 GCA_910585915.1 uncultured Bacilli bacterium
GTACAGGGAATGATGGTAATTATGGAACAAGAGAGTATCCTCTTGCTACATTACATAAAGCATATAATAATGTAGAAGATAATGGAAATATTATTCTTCTTAGTGATATAACACAAAATTATCAAGCGAACTTTAATAGTACTAATAAACGCATTTCTTTATTTAGTGATGGGACTAATCACTTTACTATTTATCGTGGAAGTGCTTGTACTGATTCAATTTTAAGTGTTTCGAATGGTAATATTTTAGTTATATCTCGTATTTCTTTGAATGGTAATAAAATTGCAGCACATGCTCCTATTTTGTATTGTTTTTATGAAACAACAGCAGTATATTTGAATGATAATTCTTCTGTAATTAACGGAAATAATACTGCAATCTATTCAGCTGGAGGTGTTGGTTTAGACGATGGTGCAAAGTTGTATGTTAATGATTCACATATTGATAATAATGTTACCCTTAATCAAGGAGGTGGAGTTAAAGTTGGAACAGATGCGCAGTTAATATTTAATAGTGGAAGTATTTCTTCAAATTCGACGACAGATCCTAATGGTTATGGTGGTGGAGTATCAGTTTATCATGGTATAGTAGATATTAATGGTGGAGAGCTTGCTTACAATAAAGCCAGAGATGGTGCTGCTATTCAATTAGATCATTCTTCTATTACTTTAGATAATGGTTCTATTTATGATAATAGTGCTAGTTATCGCGGAGGTGCGATTACTCTTACAGGCTATTCTAGTATGTACGCTTCCAATTTTTGGATTGGCAATAATACAGCAGGTACTTATGGTGGTGGAATAGCTATTCGTTCATCTTCTTCCTTTTGGATGTATAGTGGTTCGATTACGGGTAATACTGCTGGAACAAATGGTGGGGGGATTGATGTTAGTCCTGCTGGGACTGGTTTTTATATGAGTGGAGGTAGTATTCAATATAATAGATGTAATACTGGATCTAATTGTGGTGGAGGAGTTTCTTCATACCAGGCTTCAATTA
This sequence comes from uncultured Bacilli bacterium, assembly GCA_910585915.1. Taxonomy (GTDB): domain Bacteria; phylum Bacillota_I; class Bacilli_A; order RF39; family UBA660; genus MGBC162267. The sequence continues at coordinate 1,000 of CAJUGF010000063.1, forward strand.
GTAACACAGGTGGTACTATTAGTGGTAATACTCCAAATGAAACTTCTATTGTCTAATAAAAATAAATGGTGGGAATAATTATGTATTTTCTTTGCTGATGTTAAAAATATTGAGGATGCTAGAATTAAAAATCTAGTGTCTTTTTTCTTTTCTTGCTATAATGTTTTTAGGTGATTTTTCATGAATTTTATTGATATGTTTAAAACATATGTAGGTGCTTATTATGGCGTTACGGAAATGGATGAATATCCTTTGAAAGAGTATGTTTTATATGATTTAAAGGAGCATATTCAAAAAATGGTAATGGATAATCAAGATCATAATATCTCTTTTATAGATCTTGCTCAGGAAGTTGAAAAACTTCATTTGAAAACAAAGTTACAAGATTGTTTGATTGTTTTGCCTAAATTGAATGTATCATTGGAACTTCTTCATCTTATTAAAATGCGACTTCGTACTATTCGGGAAGAAGAATGTCAGTTTTAAAAAATGTTTGGTCATTCTTTGCAAAATGCTACTTTTATGCTAGAATGATACTAAGAGAGGGATTGTAAATGGACGAAGGAAAAAAGAAAACTAAAACAGTTAAGAAAAATAGTAGTGAGACGAAAGCTGCTCCAAAGAAAAAGACTACAACAGCTAAAAAAGTAGGGACAACAAAAACTCAATCAGTAGCATCTGCATCTAAGAAGAAAACCAGTACTAAAACTGCAAGTTCTACAAAGACTACAAAAGCAATTGCTTCTAAGTCAAATGCAACAAAAGCTACTACTAAAAAAACAACAACTTCAAAAAAAGCTTCGACTGAGAAAGCTAAAAGTGGTAGTGTTAAAAAGTCAGCTACTACTCCTAAAGGGGTTACTGCTACAAAAAAGAAAATGGAACATCCGAAAGAAGATTCCATTATTATTTCAGAAACAAATGTTAAAAATGATGAAAAGTTTATTATTTCAGAAGAAGTTTTTGAAGAGGTTTCTATTGATCAAAATGAAGAAAAAAATATTGAACCAGTGGTGCAAGATAATACCATAGAAAAACATATTTCTTTTACTAACTGTATTATTGCAGCAATTATTGTTGTATGGATATTGATTTTGTTGGCTGTAGGCTTTCAACTTTATGGAAAATATCAAGAAAAATTGTATGATGAAGGTTATTTTAATCATGAGAAGATTGATATTAAAACTTTATCTTTAGAAGATCTTCATAGTGAAATCAATGGTACTTCTACGGATACGATGTTTATTCTTTTTAATCAAATTGGAGAAGAAGAAAATTATATATTAGAAAAAGATCTTTATCAAATTATGCAAGATTATAATATTCAAGATAATTTTTATTATGTTGATGTAACAAATGAATATGGAAAATATAATTGTTCTATGGATTGTGTATTAAATCAATTGCTTGAAACCAGTATGATTTCTAATGTGCCAGCCATTGTTTATGTGGAAGATCATCGTATTATCGATGTGGCTCAAAGAGAAGATCAAAAAGTTTTAGAGGCTGCTGATTTTGTAAAGTTATTAGATATTTATGAGTTTGAAAAATAGGGTGGATCCCTTTTTTTCAGTTGGGAGATGGGTTTATGCTACATGTAGTATTATTTGAACCAGAAATTCCTGGGAATACAGGAAATATTATGCGAACTTGTGTTGCTACAAATACTAAGCTTCATTTAATTAAGCCACTTGGTTTTTCTTTGGATGAAAAGTATATTAAACGAAGTGGTGTAAATTATATTAAGGATTGTGATTATACAGTTTATGAAAATATAGAAGATTTCTTTTCAAAGAATCAAGGCACTTATTATTTTTTGACTCGTTATGGACATAAACCACATACTAGTTTTGATTATAGTAATACAAAGGAAAATATTTATTTTATTTTTGGAAAAGAGAGTACAGGTATTCCAAGAGAAATTTTAAAACCTTATTTGGATCATTGTATGCGTATGCCAATGACGGATAAGGTTCGAGCTTTAAATTTATCAAATACAGTTGCTATAATGATTTATGAAGCGTTACGTCAGCAAGATTATTTAGATCTTTTGAGAGATGAGCCTCATAAGAGTAAAACGTTTATCGAAGAAAGTATTGATATAGTAAAATAACATGATCTAATAGTAATAAAAAAAGGATGATATAAGATACCATTTTGGGTATTTTTCTTATTAATGGAGTAAGAATTGGAATTAGGAAAAATTCGATGATAGTAGAAGCTAAACTCCAAATGATGGATACGAAAATATTAATGTATGGACCAAGGTGAAGGGGAATATATTCATAATTCCAAAATGATGTATGGAATATTTTTTCGACTAAAATACCTCCAATTTCTTCAATGATTGTAAGTAAAATGATGTTTATGAAAAAGAATAATATAATTTTTTTAAAGCGTTTTAATTTAAATTTGTTTAAGAAAATATTTAAGAATTCTGATATTAATAAGCCAAAGCCATAAATTGGCATCCATGGTCCCATTAGAAGATAATCCTGTGTTGTTTTTAAAAATAGTCGAAAAATTGTTTCATAACTGTAACCTAAAATGGAGAAGAGTAAAAAGATATTTAAGTAGTACATAATCATCACTTTATTATTATGGAATGGATTTGTTTTCTTATACGTGTTATACTTTATGTAGGTGAGTTATTATGGTATGTCGTAAGTGTGGAAAAGCATTATCTAATGAGGTACCAACTTGTCCTTTTTGTGGGGCCTTTTTAGCAAGTGATCAAATTTCTTCTTTTGTAGAGATGAAGAAAGAAAAAAGTCGTGATCTTCGTCCACGTTTGATTAGTGAAAAATATGGAATGGATCCAATTGTTTACGAAAGAAAATTGAATCAGCAAAATTCTAGATTGATTGTTATATTAAGTCTTTGTGGTATTGTAGCTGTTTTATTTTTAATTGTTTTATTTATATTTTTTACATAATTGGGCATTTTAAAAACAGGTGATTTTATGAGCTTGTTTTTCATTTGTATTAAAATATTCTTTGCAAGAATTTTAGATGTTACTATTGGAACAATTCGTAACAATGTTTTGATGCATGAAAAGACTATTCTAGGTGCTTTTTTAGCATTTTTAGAAACTTTTATTTGGTTTATTATTGCTAGAGAAGCATTACGAATTGATATTTCTAGTATATTTATTCCGATTTCTTATTCTCTTGGGTATGCAAGTGGAACGTTGATTGGAAGTTTTATTTCTGCTAAATTAATTCATGGTGTTGTTATGGTACAAGCAATTGTGGATGAAAATAATGATAAGGTATTGAATGAGTTAAAGAAAAAAGGTTTTTTGGTTTCTATTATTCCATTAACAAATAATTTTGATGGTGCTCCAAGGATGATGATTTATTTGCAAGTAAATCGTAATACATTAAAACGGGTTGAAAAAATTATTCGTAGATGTGATAAGGATGCTTTTATTGCTGTTAGTGATACTAAGAGTGTTTTGAATGGATATGTAAAATAGTTTGTTTTTTTTTCTTTTTTATGTTAATCTACTTGTGTTAAAAAAGAGGTGTTTTTTATGAAAATGAAAAATGAATTATTTGCACTATATATGACTTCTCAATTAGGTCTTTTAAGTGGATTATGTTTATTTGATGTTGTTAATGCTACTATGAGTGATGATTTGGCTATTCAAGAGTTTCAAAGTTATCCAACATACGAAGCAAGAAGTTATGTACCTTATGAAAATCAAGAACGTGAGTATGCTTTGAATGATTTAATTTTATTACATTATAAAGATGATTTGTATTTAGTAGATCATAATCTCGATTTAATTGGAAGTGAAGGAGTTTCATTTTCAGTAGTAGAAAATGCTAGTCTGCATAATCATGATAAGCAAGTATTGGCAACTGATATGTTTTTATTTTCTTCCTTTTTACCAATGACGAACCCTCAAGAGATTTGTACTGTGGTAGAAGCTTATAATTGTTTGGATCTTTATTATGATGATATGTTGTCCTTTTTTGAAGAAAAGGAAAGTGATATTGTAAGTGCTAGTTCTAAAAATATGAATCGAACAAGACAATTTTTATAATTTTTTAATAGTCCAAAATTAAATGATAGGAACTGTATTCTATTTCAAGCATACAGTTTTTTGTTTTAAAATTTAAAAAATGAATAGATTATATTTTTGTTAATTTATTTAACGTTTATTAAAAAATGATAAGTGGTAGATAATATATATCAATTTTTAAAAAATATGATATGATTATTTTAAAATAGAAAAGTAGTAATGTTGCTAGGTTTTAGAATAGAGGAATTTTATGAAATTACAAACCTTCCGTGAGAAGAATAAAA
>CAJUGF010000064.1:0-2513 GCA_910585915.1 uncultured Bacilli bacterium
AATCTTTATCCGACTATAAAACAATGTCGAAGCGTGTTTTTAGCACACCAACCAAAGAATATCTTAGAAGAAACAAACCAATTGAAGCTGAAGATGACCACACCAACTTTTCAGAACTATTGAACTCAAATATTGAAGCAACAAAAGGACCTGAAGTAAATGCTGCCGAATTCTTAAATGAATATATGAAGTCTATCCCAACAGGTAAACGTGCTGGTAAAACATTTGAAGCATCACAAAAACGTATGAGCGACCTGTACATTTTCGAAAACAAACAAAGTATTGATGTTAGTAAATATCGAGGGGAATTATTTGATATTCTTATTAACGGTAATTACCGTGTCAAGTTTTCACCTAAATGTGCTACAAGAGATGGAGCAGAAGCTTATTGCAAGAAAAGATTTGATAAAAATGGATATCCATTATATCGTTTAGTACCAGCTAGGCATGACACTAAAGACCCTCTCGGTAATCCAATTTGTGATTTAAACGGTGATAGAGTTGAAGATATTGTTATTGTTGATACCCGTGGTAAGCCTGTTATTATTAATGGATATCGTCTTGTTAAAGCAGACCCTTATAAGAAATTATGGCAAACCGAACGTATTGCTGGTAAAACAAATGATTCATTCGAAGTATGGCTTAAGAATCTTATGGGAGCTAAACGAACATGGGAATACACTCCAGAACAATGGAATGAAGGTAAGTTTAAACCTGAAATTGATAAGAAATTAGAAAAAGTAATAAACTCATATCAATCTGTTGGTTTATCCAAACCCAAAATCAGTACCAAAATTACTGCAAGAGGTTTGTGGAGTTCTATATTTTCAAAAATATGGCAAACTGTTTTATACAATATATTTACTACTGAAGAATACAAAGATTTGGAACCATTAAAATGTATATTTAGTTATTTCAAAGTATGTACAGCCATATTTATTGCACGTTATGAATCTAAAGTGATGAAAGACCATGAACGCAATGATTGGAGTGATTGGGTTAAATATAAGAAATTACATCCAAAATCCGTAAATGCTGAATTGGGTGTTATGATTCAAAAAGAATATAATGAAAGCATTAAAGCGACTATGCCAGTTGATGGAGAAATAAATAGTGATGGTGAAATATCAGGAGTATTACAAGAAATATTGGAGCAAACAAATGACCTCATCTTTAAGACTGGTCTTGGATTCACAGAAGATAAGAAAGACCAATATGCACAGTTAGCTCAAGCTATAATTGAAAATAAAGTAAGTACAGCAACAAAGAAGCAATTACAAGACAAATTTGGTGAAAATATTGATGCTTGGATTGATTCACAAGTTGGTGGAAATTACACCACAATCAAAGGATTATATAAGGCTGCACATAAAGGTGCTGGTGATAAATCATATATTAGGTCACGAACTGTTGAAAAGCCAGCTACAGCTGAAATTGTTGAGGAACCTTCTGATGATGATGACGATGAAGATGAAGCATAAAAAAATTACTACCTACTTTATATCCTTGCTAATTATTTTTTTGAACCTGGTAATTTGAATGTTGTTGTATGCGCCTTATTTGTTCCTGGATTTACCTGTGACTGCATAGCAGGCCCAAGCTTCGCTTGCGACAAGAAATCATTTTTAGCTTCTGTTGGACTTGCAACCTTTTGATTCTTAGATGTATCACGAGCTATACTAGATTTTTCAGGTTCTTGGTAAAAATATTTGAATTCAGTTATTGGTGATGGTAATACCTTCTTTGGGCGTATTTCATCGGGTATATCAAGTTTTTCATTATTATATTCAATATTTACTTTTGGGTCATATCCACTAAATAAGGAAGGCTCCCTAGGATGTGAATTATTTGTATTTACCTTTAAGATAGGGCTTGTGATATTTGATTTGAATACATTGAATACTGGAAAATGGTATTTCCAATCCTGAAATTCATATTTGAAACCTTTAATATCAGCATCTTCATTTTTATTTCGCAATCGAACTTTCTGCCATTGGCTCATGAATGTTTCTTTTTCGAAACAGAGAAAGATAATTATTGGTACTGGCTTAACTGTGCAATCAACGTCTACGCTCGAAGATAGTTGATAACAGAAATTATTTGTTTCTTTTACATCATATCTATAATCATAGTCTCCAATCAATAGTATATATGTTTTATTTAGGTCAGGAAATGATTTTTCAACAAATTGGATATCTGTATTACCAAAATTAGAAAAAAGGTCCACAGTTATTGTGAATAAACGTAATAGACTAGGATCGTTTGTATTATTTATATTTCTCTCATCTTTGAAATCCACTTTTTTAGGTAAATCCAACGTTACTTCACTACCATTAATAAGTACAAATAATTCATGGTAATTACTACTTAAATACAATAAGACTCTCCTATTTCTTTCAGAGATATATGAAAACAGTTGATGGTCCTTATTAATATTGATACAATTTGGATCTTGCAAATTAAGTTCTTGCAGTGCTGTGAATACCGATTTTTGGTTGCTGTTATTCATTTTT
>CAJUGF010000064.1:2613-5228 GCA_910585915.1 uncultured Bacilli bacterium
TGTAGCTTAATAAATAAGAAGGCAGCTCATGATAAATGCTGATGGTATGATTGAATTGCCATACAAATCGGTAAACCATATCTTGTAATCTCTCTTATTGCTACTGAAGAATTCGTATTTTCGATATTTGGTTTGACGCTTATTAGCTAACATAATGAATGAATCACAATATGCATCTAATTGAACTATATCTGAATGCACCATTAAATCACCAACTAAAAAGTCTTTTACAATTGCTCCAACATATTGAATTACAATATATTTCTTGTTTCTGCTTGATACAAATTCAAGTGGCAACGTAAATTCTGTTGATTGAGTGTGGAAATAACGTTTTGTTATGGGCTGTTTTACATTGTTTGTTGCAACATTCTTGATATTATTCATAAGCATTTTTTTCATAGAAACTAAATGTTAAAATACTTAATGTAATCTTCATTTAAGTCTCCAAATGAATTACATATGAATTTCGTATATATAATAGGTACTTCAATAATAGCTTTTTCAGCATCAGTCATACGTTTCCTACCTTTACTATGCTTTTCTTGTGGTTCATCTTTTTTAACAGTCTGATATGGTTTTAATAACTTGCAGATTACATTTCCATTACGATACTCTAGAAACTCAGCAATTTCATTAAATACTCTTCTACGCTTCTCATGCTTTTTTTGCGTTTTGCTTTTATCGAGATGAACTAATATAATATTACCTCTATTATAAGATAACAACCCCTTAAAACGTTGTTTATCATTGATTTCCCGCAATTTCATTTGCATTTTCCTGATATATCTCCACTCCAAATCAGTATCGTTTTGCATTTGAGCTGGGGTATAATATATGTACTTCGTTGGTTTTACAAGATTCTTGTCATAAAAATCTGATGGGTCATAATCAAAATTCTTAAATCGAAGAGAACTATGAGGGGTGTTATTATAGTAATCAACCATTTGTCTCATCAAATTATAATCACTTAATCTTCGCTCATCTAACCCAAAAGCATTTCTCAGAGTTCTTATAACAGAATCAACATTTTTGTGAGCTAACGCATATGGAGAATCATTAATAATGAATCTTATAGGATAGAAATCAGTGATTGAATCTATTGTATTTTCCCAAAACTGGATGTCTTCAAATTGTAAATTGAGTAGCCTTTGGAAACGAGGTTTATAATAGTCGCTTTTTTTAAGCAGTTTTTTAAGAGTTTCCAGTTTGTGGTTCACGAGTATTTTACTTAATATTTTATCAAACTCTTTTATCCTTGCTTCTTTAATTACAGCTTTCAAGTCAAATATCAAAGTAGTTTCTCCTGTTGAAAACCAAATGACAACACTATTATCTTTCATCTCTTTTAATCCAGGTTCTCCATCACATTTGATAGTTTTGAATAGAAATTGTGGATATCTTATTATAATTCGTTCAAGGGAAAACCATATATTTCCTTTATCCTTTACAGGTTCAACGATTAGGTATCTTGTATTTGTATTGATGAGAACCAAATATATTTTATTTTCTTTTGTCAAATCTCTAGTATAGTATTTGCTAAACATCAAATCTGCTTCCCAACAACCTGGTTCATTAGAGAAATTTGGTTTTGATAATTCTTTGCATGATTTCAACTTGAAGTCAGGAATAAATGGTTCTGTTTTGATATCACTTTTAAAGAAAGGTTGTATGTAATTATCAATGTATTTATACTTGGATTTGAAAGGATAATTGAGTAAGGAGTTGTATTCTTTATCGTAGATTCTTACTGATTTAGTCATTTTTTTCCAAAAAAAGTATTGATATACAAAAAAATATCAATTACAGGTAAATCATCACGTTTTTCATAAGATTTGGCGAGGGTCGGCAACTTTGTTGACTGGGGCAATGCCCCCGGAATTCCGACCGTCGATTTTATTGGCTCATACTATTAAAGTATTCTTCAATTAATGTATGGAGCTTATTGAGATGCTCTATTTTGATATCAACACAGTTACCACTATTGGAAACCTTATAATCATCTGTTCCAAATGATGCTTTTATGATATTCTTAATGTTTAAATTTGGTGTCATACTAATAGGAAGGTCATCTTTGAAGTAAAATCTTTCGTTTTCATTATTATAATGGTTAACAACTTTTCTCCAAGTACTCTTATGACGACGACACAAATGAAGCCTAATGAAACCTTCTTTATTAATATCCTCTTTGTAAATCAAATAACGGTAATCATTCTTGTGATTTTCTGGAACTGCACGTGGTTTGAGTTCATCAATTTGTTGCTGATGTTGTTTGCGTTCACGTTCAAATTGGGAGTCTAAAAGTTTGGCGATATAGATTGCATAGGTTGGTGACGCCCACATTGCAATATAATTGACAAGTAATCGGTGAACATAATAACCTCTCAAATTAATAGGAACATCATCACGTTTTTCATAAGATTTTTCTAACCTCGGAATTCCGAGGGTCGATTTTTGAGACTCAAATTCTTGTAATAACTCTTTTGTTGTCTGATTTTCAAACCAATGATAAGCTTGTTTGTTGGATTTACATGCAGTTATTATACTTTGCATTTGGTACATTTCATCTTTGATTGAATGTATGATGCGTAAATGTGTATTATATTGAATAAATTCGT
>CAJUGF010000065.1 GCA_910585915.1 uncultured Bacilli bacterium
TTATTTTGTTTTGGATATCTTTGGCGATGATAAATGCTTCTATTTCTTCTTCTTTGTAATTTGACTTTTTTTCTTTGGTATAGGTAAGGATATCACTATGATAGTTTTCTTTGGTTGTTCCATTATCTACATAAGCATTGTTTCCAAAAACCATTTGATGTTCTTCTAAGTAGTTAGCTCCTCCTAGTTCATCGTCCATGATTAAGTTAAACATACGATTGATATCTTCTAGTACTTCTTTTCGAGAACGAAAGTTTTTTAGTAAATCAATTTTTTTTCCACCAAGGTTTGTTCTATAGTTATCGTATTTGGTTTTGAATAGATATGGATTGGCATTTCGAAAACGATAGATACTTTGTTTGATATCCCCAACCATGTAAACGTTGTTATTTGAAATATAGGAAATGAATGTTTCTTGGATATTATTGGTGTCTTGATATTCATCGATCATGATTTCATGAAATTGATTTTTTAAATCGTTTCTTACTTCTTGATAATTTTTAACTAGATAGATGGCCAGATGAGCAATATCATTGAAATCGTAATATTCATTTTCTTCTTTTTGTTTGTGGAGTTCTTTGAAATATTCTTTTAGTATTTTACAAAATAAGGTTATGGTAGAGGACATTTTTTGATAATCTTGTTTTAGGGTTTCGCAATTTCCATAGTCTAGTAGTTGCAATAATTCTTTGATGGCATCATTTACCATTTCTTTGGCGTCTTTTATTTCTTGTTCAGAACCTCTTTTCAGAGTTGGCAGTTTACAGGAACGATAACTGATTAAGGTGTCAATGTCTGTGGCATTTAGAAGTCCATTTAATTGTTCATAGCATTTGTTTATATAATCTTTGGGTGCAATTCTTGCTAATTCTTCTAAATTTTCTTTTATTTTCTTTGTTTTTTCATGTAGTAATTGTTCAAATTCTTGTAAGTATTCTCCTATTTTTTCTTCACTGAAATTACTGTTTATATATTCATCTAAATAATCTTCTGATGTAAAGTTATTTTCAATTTTTTTGGCAATATTTAACAGACTGTTGTATATATCTTCATCATTCTTTACACAGTATTCTTTGATGAAATTTGTAAAGTTTTCATTTTCTAATTCGTAATATGAATCTAAAATATTTCTCAAAATGTCTTTTTTCAGAATTTCTAAGACGGAATCATCAGTTATTTTAGGACTTGACGTAATATTTAATAAATAATGGTATTTTTTGACAATTGATAGTGAAAAAGCGTCAAAGGTAGTGATGTATGCACTGTCAAGGAGTGAAATTTCTTGTTTTAATTCTTCATTTTCTTTGATTTTTTTTCTGATTCGCTCTTTCATTTCACCAGCAGCTGCTTTGGTAAACGTTAGGATTAGTAATTCATTGACATGAACTCCTCTTTTTAATTTTTCGATCACACGTGTTGTTAATACTGCTGTTTTTCCAGAACCCGCTCCTGCACTCACTAATATATTGGTTCCAGAGGAATAGATTGCTTCATTCTGTTCTTTCGTCCATGATGGCATTTTTTTCACCTCCTAGTAGTTCGACTAATTTTTGTTCCCTTTCATTTTGAATGTCTTTTTCGTTGCGATAACAAATACTTTGATATGGACAATAATCACACCCAATTAATTTTCCACCAATTCTTTTGGGATTTATTTTAAAACGCCCACTTTTTATTTCGTTGACAGCAAATTTAATATTTTTTAAGGTTGTCTCTTCAATTTTTTTAAAATTTTCTTCACTTAATACTTTCGCATAGGAGTAAAATCCTTTGCTACTCATCCTCATACTTTTAATCAATTTGCTATTTTCATATGTTGGATCAAAGACCCTTAAGACTAATTCTTTATCTGTGCTATATCCTTGTAATTTTAAATTTTGGATTTTTAATTCTTCTTCGGTATGAATGCCATCTCTTTCGGGAATGCTTGGAAGAATTTTTTGAAGATAGAAGCCAATGATTTCAATGTTTTTTAAGGGGTATTTTTTTAAAAGTAATTGATAGATTGGAAGTTGCATATTTAGTCCATATATCAAGTTATCTAAATTTAAACTTGGAGTTCCCGTTTTGTAATCTACGATACTTACAAGTGTTCTTTCTTTTTCTTCTTTATAAAAGATTTTATCAATTATTCCTGTTAATTGTATATCTGTATCTAGGTCATAGTTTATTTTTTCTTCTGTGTTTATTTTAAATGGTTTTCCTTCTTCTTGCTTTTTTAAGGTGTCAACTACTCTCTTTAAATCATTTTTTAAATTTGTAATAAAGAATAATTCTTTTTTAGTTGGAAATTCAATTCCTTGAATATTTTTTTGCCAAGAACTTTCAAAATCAAAGTTATCTTCATAGTATTCCATTAGAACTTGGTGAAAAAGGCGCCCGATTTTTATTGAGAGACTTTCTTCAAAATTATTTATTTTTAATATATATTCTAAGTAATAGCGAAAGGCGCAATGAAAGAATACATCAAGAGATGTATAGGATAATTTGATTGGTAAGGTTGGAATCTTAATCCCTGTAAAGGTATTTTCGTATGTGTTATAGGAAATGCCTTCATATGTGGATAATAATTCTTTTAAGTGTTCTTCTTCAGTACCATATTTTTTTAGAGTATCTAATTTTTTAGCAAGCATTAGTTGATTAAATTGATTGGAATGTAAGAAGGATTCTTTTCGCACTTTTTTTATTGTACATTTTCTTTCTTCTAAGATATTTGAAAGATATAATTCTATTTTTCCATCTTTTTTAGGATAAGAAAGATGAGTATTTTGATACCAATCTAATTTAGTTAGAAATAACTCTTTTTTAATTTTGTTTAGTTCTTCACTTGTACTTAAGTTTAGCTGAGTTAGCTCTTGATCGCTTAAGTATTGTTCATCTTTTTGAAGTAGTGGAAATGCACTTTCATATGCTCCTAATATGAAAATATGAGAATGAATGTCAATGTCTTCTGTTTGAAAATCAATTTCGTGGATAGCATTTGAATTTACCTGATTTCTTCTCTTAGTATTTTTTAGTTCTGTTATAATAAAATTTTTTTTCTTTTCCTCATCTTTTGTAAATGCATATTCATTACAAATGTTTATGATTTGATGAATAATCTCCTGTTCTTCCGCTTTTTTATATTTTTCTTTTAGTGATTCTACGGCATTTTTTATTCCCTGGTCATATTGTTGTAAGAAATTCGTTACGATATGATTTGATATATAGGATTCTTCATTTTTCAAAGACAATGGTAAGTAGAACATTGGTGCATAAAGATTCAAATATTTTCGATAGTCACTCGTTAGATTTGTTAAATAGATCTTTGAAAGATCCTCTTCCTTTTTTAAAAGTTCACAGATTTCATTGATTACACCAATGACTTCTTCTTCAATAGTAGCGTATTCTTTTATTTCATAAGATGTTGGAGATGATTCATAATCGATATTTTGTACTGCGGTTATTTTTTCACATTCTTTGATTAGTTTTTCATAAAATTTATCTTTTTTGGTTATATGATAAAAAACTAATTTTTGCGTTTTTAATTTTTCTTTCCATAGTAAATTGAATTCTAGTAAATTATGTTCAATTAAATCTTGTTTTAGTTGTTTTAGGAATTCTATTTTTTCAATTTTCTCTTTTGTTTCTTTTATGTTATATAAGTTTTTTAAATAGATTTCTGCGATTTCTTTTGTAACTTTATATACATTACAAATGTAATAAATTGTTTCTTTTGTATAATCAAAATAGAATTTTTTTATAAATTCTTGGTAACTAATTATTTTTATTTTTTCTAATCTATTTGAAATACATAAATCTTTTATTATTCTTTTTTTGTTTAATGGTTCGGTGATGATTAAAAACTCCATAGAAACCTCCATGTATATTTTAACACTTCATTGCTATTTTTAGAGATTTATTTCACTTTTTATAATTGTAATAATAATCTACTTCTGCAAGCGTGGTCGAGATATTTTCTAAATCTTCACAATCATTACTATCTTCGTTTAAAATATCTTCGATATAAAAGATAATTTCATTGATAGAATTACAAGTACTATAAGGAATTTGATATTTTTCTAAGACTTCTATTTGATAATTTGTTAGTGTAATTTTTTCATTTACTTTTATTAGCTTGTTCTTCTCTGCTATATTATTAATTATTGTTTCATAGTTCATTAGTGTATCATTCCTCACCATATTTCATTTATTTTTTTGATTAGTTTTAACACTTTTATGTTGACATAGATCTAAAACTAAAACAACATATTTTCCCGCTCGTATTGGGTTTCAATACCATTTAAGATGACATAGATCTAAAACATAGACCAAGCTTCGACTTTAGTAGGAAGAGTTTCAATACCATTTAAGATGACATAGATCTAAAACAAATCAAAATAAGCATTCAACGTACTTGCAGTTTCAATACCATTTAAGATGACATAGATCTAAAACTGGGCGCGGTCGTCTTTGTCTGTGACATGAGTTTCAATACCATTTAAGATGACATAGATCTAAAACAAAAGACTTAAATCTGAATCTGCTGTTGCTGTTTCAATACCATTTAAGATGACATAGATCTAAAACAGTATCAACTTTCGTTGTTTTCTCTGTTGTGTTTCAATACCATTTAAGATGACATAGATCTAAAACATGTCGATTATTGAGTTTACTTTAAGTTTAGTTTCAATACCATTTAAGATGACATAGATCTAAAACCTCTAATATTAATACCTTTAACTTTTTTTAGTTTCAATACCATTTAAGATGACATAGATCTAAAACCTAGCAATTGTTATTCCTGCTGAAGCGACTGTTTCAATACCATTTAAGATGACATAGATCTAAAACGCGCCTTTAATCATTTTTCGTAAGAAACGAGTTTCAATACCATTTAAGATGACATAGATCTAAAACCTCGGTATTTCTAGTGGTGCTGATTTACAAGTTTCAATACCATTTAAGATGACATAGATCTAAAACCTCAAAAGTATCATATCTAAAATCATTAATGGTAAAATGTCATCTGTTTTATTTTAACATAAATTCGTTTAAATTTTCATCAATTATTATTTTTTTCTCATATTTTAAGCAAGATCCATGGGATCTAGAATCAATTAATATAATTCTCATATTATTATAAATCACATATTTATATAATTCATTTAGTTCCTGATTTGATAAATAATCTTTTAAATTTATAA
>CAJUGF010000066.1:0-2776 GCA_910585915.1 uncultured Bacilli bacterium
ATGATTTCTAGCACTTTTTTGGAGTCGAATAATTTGAGCCTCCAATTGACAGCCATAAAATTTAAATCCATCGATTATCAAAAATTAATTTTTTATTTCCACCCAAATGCGATACGATTACCGATCACTTAAAAATATTAGTAATGATGATATTGTTGAATTAATCAATTCTATCAATACACTTTTCAATGCAAATCTACCAATTACAACAACTGCTAAAACAGAAGCTTGGAATAGAAGGAAAAACGTAGAAGTATTATGTGATTGGCTTAATAATCGTAATGCCCACAGATTTATTAAAAATGATTTACCAAATGCAGAAGAAATAGATAGTTTCATTATACATGTGCATAAACTTAAACGAATATTGGATGATTCACATGAACAGCACTACCAAGATATACTCAAACGTGATGATTACTTTGAAGAAGATATTAATGAAGAAGATGAACGCTATTTCAACACAAAACAACAACAAATCGAGAGAGAATTCGAGATAAAAGAAGCTATTAATAGGGCTTATGAAGCAGTTGATGATGCAATACAATTAATCAAAGAACAAAAACATCCAGTTTTACAGAAGACTGAGAGATTAATCATCCCTGAGGCTCCATTAATCAAAAATCATCAAAAACAATACTTTCCAGAGAATGAAGAAATATATGAATACCTCAATAAATGCGCACACAATTTCACATCAAAACATAGTGATTTCCTTATGATTAACGAGCCACATGATTTCGATAGAGCTGTAAATGAATGGAATCACTATAATAAATATCCATCTGAAAATACTATACAACGCAAAGACAGTGGCAAGCCGATAACAACATATTATTTCAATCAAGTTGCATCATTAGATAATATCTTTGAGTGTCTTCACAATGTATACAAGAAAGAGCTGAAACCATTTAAGATTCATTTTCAACTTTCAGGAGTCTTCGAAACATACACTTATGATTTTGAATCATTAGAAGAGAAATACGATTATAAAGCTAAAGACATTATTTGGAAAAACTATCAATCAATGATACCTATCATTATCAGTAAACTTGAAGACCTTGATATTGTTAAACTCTATATTGAATCTGTTTTACACTCTTATGAAACAGAATCATCAAGCACAAAACTTATATTAGTTGGTTCAATAGCTTTTACAGTTTCAAGAATGAGAAAGATAACTGGTCGCATAAAGGATTTACCAATAGAATTCATCAAAAATGATTTCATAATATGTGATAATGAAGATGATAAACTATGTTTCTTCAGATTCTTAGCTGTATGTTTAAATGAAGAACTAGCAAATACCAAAAAATATAAAACTAAAGAACGAACCAAAATCGCTAAGAAACTACTTCTTAAAGAACATAATATTATATACAACACAAAGATTCCAAATGAAGGTAAGAAAATACTTAATGAATTCGAAGGTGTTTCAATGGAGCAAATGAAAGATTTAGCACAAAAGAATCACATTAATGTTAACATATATGAGTTTCACAAGACAGATTCTGAGCAATATTATGATTTATCAGAGCAGTGGTTTTTCGATAAAACATTTACAACATATTCTGCATTACTTTTCACTCAAAATCAAATCATCCATATAATGTACATCAAGAATCCTGAAAAGCTTACCCAAATACATATTTGCCCTAAATGTAATTCATATATTCATTATGGTTCAAAGAATTTTAACAGGTTTGATTCTCATGTTAAACACTGTGATGGTGTATTTAAAAAGAACTTCATACCAGTTAAAGAAGCTTTACCTTATTGTCCTCATATATTGAATAACCCTGTTTATGAATACTGTTTAGCATACAATCTTCAATGGAAACCAGAAATATATTATATAACATATGATTTCGAAACAATGGAGCAATCAATAAATAAATCAATCTCTGATTCAACAACAATAAATTCAAGGTTAATTCCGTTGTCAGTTTCATCTTGTGTGAAATCATCAAACGGCTTGACAACAAAGAATTTCTCATTAAGAGACTCTCAAGAGTTCATACCACAATGGATAAAATGGTTGTTCGAGCAATCAATGAAAGTCTATGCAGATAAGATATCATATTATGAATCATTCTTACCAGATACCTCTATTAACAAAAATATGAATGTAATTACTGTATTAGGGTTTAACTCATCACGTTTTGACAGCAATTTATTTAAACAATATTTTAATCATTCTTTCTGGAAAGTCGAACAAAATTCAATAATTGGCACCCTATCTTCATTAAAACAATTCATTCTCACATCAGATAATCATCCAACTAAATTGAGATTCATAGATGCTCAATCATTTGTTGCAGGAGGTACATTAAAGCAATTTGGCGAAGATTTTGGCAACGTAATCGTTGACTCAAACGTGAGCGTTTGTGGTGGTATCAATGAATTGCAAAGCAATTCCCAAGCTAAAGCTTGTGATATAAAAGGTGTGTTTCCTTACGAAGCAATCAACGATAAGAACTACAATGAAGTATTATCAAAATCAGAACCATTTTCATATGATGATTTTTATAGCTATCTCAATCAAAAGAATCCTCTTACTAAAGAAGAATATGATGCTTATCTTGAAGATTCAAAACGTTTTGCAACACGATGGGACTACCTATTAGCATACAATGATAATGATGTTGAAATGATGATTAAACCTATTGATAATTTAATAGCACTCAATGCTCAATACAATGTTGATTTACTTTCAAATCTCTCATTATCAAAGAATGCTTCGTGCATCAAATATGCTTTGGCTTATAAAGATTTT
>CAJUGF010000066.1:2876-5113 GCA_910585915.1 uncultured Bacilli bacterium
AACAACATTGGGATTACAAATAAATACAATACATTCAAACCAAGCAAGAAATGGTGGCAATATAAATGTGATAGTTATTATAACCAAGATGAGAAATACAATAGATTAAACCCTAAAAAACCACAACGAGATTTAACAAAATGTGTGTCAGAAAATGATTTCGAAGCTTTTATGAAAATGTATGACGACCCAAATAAAGGGAAATGCCATTTATGTCATGAACATTTTACTTATCAAAATAAGCCTACATTAGATAGAATTGACAATAATAAAGGTCACCAAATTGATAACTGCTTATTAGCATGTGCTGAATGTAATAAACTTCGTAAACGTGATGACCCTAAAATAACAGCTCTAAGAATCCAATTAAAAAAATATTGTAAATTACATCATTTACCAACACTCATCAACGATGAACGTGAATATTATTCAATAAGAAATGCTATCACAGGAGGACTCTCTAATGTAATGCATCGAGTAAACATTAAAGATGAGACTCATATTAATAAATTTCGCTATATTGACAATAAAGGAGTTTTGTCATATGATACTTCTAATGTTCAATCTCATGTTGTTGGTATCGATTTTAATTCTTTGTATCCATCATCATTCTCATCTTGTAAACATGAATTTAATAAGTATCATGGAGGTATAATGTATATGCCTGGAGCATTTATTAGACGAATTGATGTTAAAGATAAAGCTTCAAAAAAGAGATGCCTCGATATCATAACAAACTCATCAAGATTCTCAAATAAACCATCATATTTGTTCTACGCTGAAGTTAAACTAAAATGTCCCACCTCAAAAATAAACTATTTTATCAATTTACCTCCTGTGTTTCGCAATATCAATATCAAAAACGATGAATCAACAATTGGCACTTATATGTACAATTACATGAAAACAAATAAATTAACTTCTACAGATATGGAAGAACGCAAGCTTACAATGCTTCTTGATACTCATGATGAATACATGATTTTCTCAAATTATTATCTCTGGTTTCTGTTAGACCACGGATTGATTATTGATGATGTTAAATCTGTTTCACAATATGAAGCTCATACAGGATTTAATGAATTTGTTAGCACTTTTATGCAAAAACGTCAGGATATTATTAGTGGTGTTAGTAAAGGGAATGAGAAATTCTATAAAATATCTATGAACGGTTCATATGGATATGATGGGATGAACTCTGAGAAATTCAGTAAAGTCAAGATATGTGATGCAAATAAAGCTTATCAATATATCATCTCTCAAACTTATATGGGTGGAGCACAATTAAGTGATAATACATTTTTAATTCAACAATCACCCAAATCATATCATTGCAATACATGCATTCAAGAATCATTGTGGACTCTTGATAACGCAAAGTTTTGGTATCTCACATTTTATTACGATTTTATGAATAATTGTTTTGATATGGATAGACTACATTTTATAGAGGGTGATACTGATTCAGCATATTTTGCAGTTGCTGGGAACCCAAATGAAGGTCCTGAACAATTATTTGATTACGTTATTAAAAACAAAGAGTTCTACGACAAGAATGTATATAAATTCATGCCTAACCCATCAATCAACACTATTCAAGACGAAAAAAAGATATTGGGATGTGCCATTGAAAAATATGGTGAAAACATGATAGCTCTTGCACCTAAATGTTATACTATATTTAACAGTAATGGGCAAACCAAATCACTCAAACTAAAAGGTGTATCTTTAAAGAAGAATCATATTGTGTCTTCCGATTACAAATCTATTATTGATAATCAATCAATTAAGCTTGGTAAGAATATAAATCTTCAGATGCAAAACAATAAAATGAGTAAAATAACGGTAAACAAGAATGCTCTCACAGGATGTCATACAAAGATGATTGTTTTACCAAATCAATCATGCGCACCTTTTGTTAGTGGCTTAACAGCGAATAATTATTTTATTAATTATAACTAAATAGTTATTTTTTTATTCTTAACAAATGACAAACGAAATAATAAGAAAAATCGATGATATAATAGCTGATTTGTATACATTAAAATTATGGGTACATACTGAACAAAAAAAAGACAGTTCGTCTAATAGTGAACCACAAAGTGGTGAAGAGAATTCGTTAGAAGAACATACAATTGACTTGCAAAGCAAGGCCCAAGCTAAAGCCTGTGAATTACAAAGTAATACCAAAGCTAAAGCTTGTGACTGTGTAGCAGAGCCTAGAAAAGTCATCCATA
>CAJUGF010000067.1 GCA_910585915.1 uncultured Bacilli bacterium
GAATGAAATTTTACAAAACTATAACACAAAAAAGAAGCATAATATTTGCTTCTTTTTTATTTAACACTTATTAAACTACTTTGCAGTTCTTATAATTTCCATTGCTTCACGCATTTTCATATCATATTTAACAACATCCAAAGAACCATAAGCTTCTAATAACTCCTCTTTAGAAATACCATAATTAGAAGCCATTTCCTCTGCTTTATCTTCTACTTCTTTATCTGTAAAATCAATTTTTTCTACATCAGCTACTTCTTCTAATAAATAACGATACTTAACACGTTTTATAGCTTCAGGTTCCATCTGCTCATGAAGTTTTTCATGAGTAACCCCAGTAAACTGTGCATATTGATCTAATGTTAACCCTTGCATTTGTAATTGACTCTCAAATTGATGAATCATGCGATGTACTTCTTCATCTATAATCTCTTCATTTAATTCAATTGTCATATTATCAGCAGCTTTAGAAAGACAATCTTCTAAATATTTATCATCAACTTCTGCTTCTTTTCGTTCCTTAATAACTTTTTCTACTTCATTTCTTAATTCTTCTTCATTTGTAACTTTATCATATCCAAGATCTTCAAAAAATTCTTTTCCTATTTCAGGTAGAACTCTTGTTTTAACTTCCATAATCTCAACATCAAATTTAACAGCTTTTCCACCAAGATCTTTTGCATAATCATCAGGGAATGTTAACTCTAAAGTCTTTTTATCTCCCTTTTTAAGCCCAATCAAACCACTTTCAAAGCCAGGAATAAAAGTATTAGACCCAATTTCTAATGGGAAATTCTCTCCACTTCCACCTTCTAATTCTTTTCCATCAACAAAACCATGGAAATTGATAACAGCAGTATCCCTTTCTGCAATTTTTTCTTTATCTTCTTTTACTTTAATTTCAGCAAATTGACTACGTAATTTTTCAATCTCACCATCAATCTCTTCTTTACTTACCTTAACAGCTTCTTTCTTTATTTTTAAATCCTTATAAGCTCCTAATTTTACTTCAGGTTTTGTAATAACCTTAAAACTTAATGTTACTGCTTTTTCATCAATATTTTTAACATCCAATGATGGTTGAATAACAGGAGTTAAATTATGTTCTTTCATAACTTTTGCATAAGCAATTTCTACTCCTTCATCAACGGCATCCATAAATAATGATTCAATTCCAAATTTTTTAATATAAACATCTTTTGGACATGCTCCTTTACGGAATCCATCCACCTTCACATCTTTATTTTTTTTCTTAAATGATTTATCTAGACAAGTTTCCCATTCTTTGCCTTCGATTTTAATTTCAATTTCATGTACATTTTTCATATATCGTTTTCCTTTCAAACACGTTTTATTATATCCATTTTACCTTTACTTTGCAAGTTATTATCGATTTTCATACGATAATAAATGACGAATATCTTCTTCTGTTAATTTTTTCAAAATTTCAGTATCTACCCCATTACTTTCAATTAATTTATTACTAAGAAGTTGCTTCTTTTCTTGAAGCTCTAATATTTTCTCTTCAATCGTTCCCTTAGTTACCAATTTGATAACCTCCACCGTTTTTGTCTGTCCAATACGATGCGTTCGATCGGTTGCTTGATTTTCAGCTTGTGGATTCCACCATAAATCTAAATGAATAACAACGTCAGCACTTGTTAAATTAAGACCAGTTCCCCCGCTTTTTAACATAATCAAAAAAACTTTAGTATCATCTTTATTAAATTGATCAACCAATTCCATTCTTTTTTTACTAGATACAGAACCATCAATCGTGTAATTAGAAATCTTATGATAATTTAATTCATTACGAACTAAATCAAGAGCAGTTCGAAAAGACGTAAATAATAACACTTTATGTCCATTTTGCACCACTCCCGTAATTACTTTTTGAAGATTCTCCAATTTAGCACTTTCAAATGGAAAAGATTCATAAAGAATTTTAGGAGAAATACAGAGTTGTCTTAAGCGTGTAATTAATTTTAAAATTTCAAATCTAGCTTTCAAGAATCCTTCTCGTTCAATTTTTTCTTCCATCTTTTTTTGGACATTTTTTACTTCTGCGGCATAAATTTTTCTTTCTCTTTCAGATAAATCAATATATATCGTATTAATGATCTTATCTGGTAAATCTTTAGCAACATCAAGTTTTTTTCTTCTCAAAAGAAAAGGCGTAATCTGTTGTTTCAATTTTTCTAACAGTAAATTAGCTTTCTCATCAAAATCATGAATTCGATATTTTTCTTGAAATCTTGTTAAATTAGATAAATACCCAGGCATAATAAAATCAAAAATGCTCCATAATTCTATTACACTATTTTCAAGCGGTGTTCCAGTCAAAGCAAGTTTCATATTAGATATAATTTTTTTCGTAGCTTTAGAAATTCCAGCTTTCGGATTTTTTATATTTTGTGCTTCATCAATAACACACACTTCAAATTCCTTTCCTAAATAAAGTTCCTCATCTTCACGTAATAATCCATAAGAAGTAATAAAAACTGTTTCACTAAAATTTTGAAGGATTTTTTCCCGCACTTTTTTCTGATTAGATAGAATAACTACAGAAATTTCTGGAGCAAATTTTAGAAATTCATTTTTCCAATTATACAAAAGAGAAGTTGGTGCAACTATCAAAAACTTACTATGCTTTTTTTCTTTTAATATTTTTTGAAAAAAGACAATCGTTTGTAACGATTTTCCAAGTCCCATTTCATCTGCTAAAATACCACCAAAGCCACATTTATACAATGTATAAAGCCATTTTACTCCATCTATTTGATAATTTCTTAATAAATTCATCTCTTCTGGTGTAAAAAACAATTCTACATTTTGATATTTCTTAAACTTTGTAATAAATTGATTAAACTGATGATTCGTTTTAATAATATGATACTTTTTCCCCTTTAAACTATCTAAATAAAGTGCATAATATTTTGGTAACTCTCCACCATTTTGAATTAATTCTTCATAAGACATCTCTAACTCATCCATTAAATCTTGAAATTCATTAAGTTCCTTATTTTCTAAAGATAAAATATCTCCTGACTTCAATTTAAAATATTTTTTCTTTTGCTTTAAAGAAACTAAAATCCCTTCAAGATCTTCATCTGCAATGTGATCAAATTGAAACCCCAATTTCATAATATTATCTTTCCCAATCGAAAAAGTTGTTGTAAATTTACTATTTTTATAAAGATTAGTATTCTTTATCTTTTCAGAAGTAAAGACTTCAAATTGATGAGACAACGCTTCTAGTCCTTCTTCTAAAAAAAGACCTATTTCATCTACATCACTCAACAAAATATGTTTCTTTTTCACTTCAAAATGATATGCCATTAGCTGTTCTAAAACACTTTTTTCAAATTCACTATCACGTAATACTTTAATATTTTGTGAATCAAAATAATTAATTTCTTCGTCTTTATATTGAAACATCACTTGTGCCGAAATACCTGAATTTAAAAAATCCAAATATATTTTCACTTCTGGAGTAGTACCAATACTAATATCAGAAACAGAAGAATCTAACACAATTTCATTTTTAACAAGTGGCAATATCGATTTGGAAAAAGTATGTAAATCACTTTCTTCAAATAGCAACTCATCCATTCCTTTATCATGCATTTTTTGAATTAAAGAAGATACCTTAAAAGGCATATGATAAATAATACCATTTAGAAATGTAAATTCTTGATCACTAGTTAAAGATATAATTGAATTTCCTCTAATATTTACACGAAAAGAATAATGAGTACCATCCTTTTTTAAACTAATATCATAGGGACTTACCTCTTCAAAACCCTTCACTTCAATTCCATTAATTCTAATCATATCATGACGAATTAATGATAAAAATGTTTTTATTTCATGCGAATTCAAATATAAATCATTACAACGCATATTATAAATCATGGACCCCAAAAGATTTAACACACTCATTGTTCTTTCTGAAAAAAAATGTTTCTCAGGATCATAAGTAAATTCTTTGCCAAACTTATAAGGTTTATTATTTTGATATGCTTCCAAAAAATTTTTAATTTTATGATTCAAGCTATATTTTTTCTCTGTACCGATCTTCATATGTAAAACAATATTGGTTCCAAAGTAATGACTACGAAGTTCAAACCCATACTCTAATTTTACCTCTTCTTTTATATGTCGTTGATTAGCCTTTTCTAAAAAAATACTCAATATTTCTTTAGAAAAAGATAATTTTTCATCATCAGTTCTTTCAGGGAAAAAAAACTTAGCATAATAAGACAAACAAGCAGCAACATGTTTACAACTTTCATCCCTGTCATATTTTGGACAACTACAATAAGTATTGATGGAAGAATCGCTATTCAAAATAATATTAACAAAATAATAGTGATTTGCTGAAGCAGATTTAATACGAAAATCATACTCTGTTTTATAACGCATTACATTTCTTGTTAAATAAGTAATATCATTTTTAGATATCATAAGTCCTTTTTGATAATCACTTGGGGATGTTAATGCCATTACTTTTTCCTTCATCAACTTCATATTCACTTTAAAGACACCTCAACAAATCTTATTGTACTAAGTGATTCATAAAAAGTAAATATTTATACAATCTGACTTATTTCAAAAGGCATTTGTAAAGTTCCATTACCATTCACAAGCTTTGTATTTGATTTAAGATATAAACTTGGAAAAACAGTATTAGTCGAAATAGCACGATAACTATACACATTTCCACCATCCCTCAAACGGAACACTATAGTAGCATAAGTAGAATCTGCTGAAGGTGATAACATCCATTGAAAAGTTTCAGATTGATATATCCAATTATTTTGATAACAATCATCATTATTGTGCCAATTATATAGGTTAGTATCCAAACAAACATTTCGATCTATTGTACTTCCACCACTCGTCGCATACCCATAATCACTTGGATACATTAATCCAATCATACCTTTCCATGTACTAGTTCTTG
>CAJUGF010000068.1 GCA_910585915.1 uncultured Bacilli bacterium
ATGTGAATATGTATCTATTGTATCGTTATAGTTTCCATCATTGACAAGACTATTGAAAACATCTTTGTTGAATCCACATTGTAAACCATTAACATTCATAGCATTTTGACAGATTTCAATAAATGTTGGGTCAGTTTTACATATAGTATCAAATGGAACAGTTGGGACATTTCCATAACCGCCACATCGTAATTGAAGTGATTGAAACCATGGATTTTTGAAAACAGTATGATGATTTGGTTTAAGTGGGAATAACAAGAATATACTATCAATGAATCTTGGAGTAGCTGTCAATGTTGATGATGATTTACCAGCAGCTAACTGTGATGAAGTTGGTGAGATACTGAGTGCTTGTGTTGGAAATATGAGTTCTTGACCCATATATCGTTGAACTAATGCGTTGTAAATTGGTTGGTCAATACCGAAATTAGGAATAACACTATAAGCATCTGTTATATTGTATTGTCTGTCAACAGTACATGTTCTTGTATCAGCTGTGAATACATTTGATGCAAATGATGTATAACATGTAATTGGATCTCCAATTTGTGTAAATTCACATGTAATTTCAGGGAGTGTTAGTGTTGAGAGTGCTTTTGCATTATGTTTCAATGTCATATCAGGACCACATGGACAATAAACCATTCCTTGAGTTCCAAACATAATCTTCAATTCAAATTTACCCGCAAATGCTGGAAGATATTTGATGTTCGATAGTGGTAAAAATCTGCGTAAATCAATCTTCAATGGAATTTTCAATTCTGCTGTTGTTGTATCTGTTCCCCAATCAACAAAACATCCACATCCATGTACCTTTTGATGATAAACATCCTTATGTCTAACTCTACTGAATATATCTGCACGTTTGACTGACTCATTAACACCACATGCAGTGATAAATGATTCTTCAGGTGCAAAATTTTGAGTGTAAATTGATATACCGTTTGTTAAAATCACATACTTTTCAACTGCATCCATTGCATCTTTAAATCCAAACCACATTCTATTAAAGGCACATCCTTGTACATCATTGAGACTATTTGACAATGTTTGATTGATATGAAACTTACAATTGAGTTGTGCTCGAAGAAATCCATTGTATAAATCAGCTGTATTATCACAAGTTGGAGATATGATGAATGTAGTAAATGAATTTGCTTGAACTGGTGGTCCTGGAGAATATGAACTTTGAGCATCAATTGTATATTTCTTGTTAGTATCTGCCATTTTGATTGCTTGGTCAACTACATCAAAGTATGATGCAATTTGTGTGTTAACTTCAGCACTTGTTTTGTGAAAGACTTCATTGTTGAATGTCATTTATGAAAGAAAAAAATATTGATGTGTTCATCGTCTTTTGATTCGCGATTTGAAGATTGGTTGTTGTTGTTCTTCTTCTTCTTCACTGTAATAGTCATAATCATCTTCTTGAGATTGTAGATATTTTTGAGCTTGTGGTTTTTTCTTGCTTAGTTGTTTCTCTACAACATGTTTGATGAGTTGTTTTTGTTCTTTACGTTCACGTTTACCTCGTATTTCATCTCCTAATAATTTGATTTGTTCTAATATTTCAAGATTGACTGTTGAGTCTAATGTAGATTGTTTTGCAACTTGTTTAGGAATTGATTGTGTAATTGTTTTAGTAGAAGTCTTTTTGACTTGTTTAGGTTGCTTTTTTGCAATAGGTTTGATTGGCTCGCTTGCACTCGAATTCCATTTTTCTTTTTCTATTGTCTCATCTGTAATGTTATCTTGTGTAATAGAATTGTCATTCGAATCTTCAACTTCATTTGCATTGTCGTTTGAATCGTCATTTTCTTGTTCATTTGTATCATCAATTTCTGGTTCATTTTGTTGTTTTGTAGTTATATTTGTTTCGCGTTTCTTGACAATATATTTGCCTTCTTTTCGTGTAGGAAGTACATCATATTCAGGGTCATCTATTCCTTGTAGCCATCGTTTGATGATAGCAAGACGTTTTGTTCCTTTGATGTATTGTGTCATTCGTTTCCTTCTTTTCAAAAAAATAGGAATTCCTCATATTACTTGGTTTTCTTGGATTTTGATTTATGAGATTTTCGAGTTTTAGATTTTTTAGAACTATTTGGTTTTAATGTAATTGGTACAGTTATAGAATATGTATTTGTATTTTCATTCACTCTATGCTTAGTTTCTCGTATACGTGTAGTTTCATTGTACATTGTTCCTGCACTAGGTATGATTGTTGAATTTGATGATGTATATCTATTTGTCATATCTCTTTATATACTAGTATAAATCTCGTGCTCTTACTTTGTGTCTACGTTTGCTTGAATGATTTAGTCGTTTTGGTTGAACAATTGAATTGAACTTATTTTGTGCTGAATCATTTAGACTCTTAAGTGTGTCTTTAACTTTACCATTTGGTAGATATTTGATTGCTTGATTTGCAGCATTAGACATCTTATTTCGAATACTATCACTCAATACAGAACGTCCAATACCTCCAGCAACTTTACCAATAATACCACTATTTTTTTGTATAGCATTTAATCCTTTGTCTGTCAATTTTGACGCAAGACCTCCTGAATAGACATCTGCTGCATTCATAAGTGTTTTTCCTGCAATTCCAATACCATCTCGTATAAAGTGTTTCATGAAACCCATTTTACTTTTGATTTCACAAAAATATATATTACATCGTTTATTGTTCGAATTTGTACTCATTTGCTGTTATGTTTAATACGAATCTGTCATGTATATCAGTATGTTGTAAATATTCGTTTGTGATTGATTTGGTTTCGAGATTGTTTGGTGTTTGATTCAACATGCTCTCAAAATCATTTCTACTAAATCCACTATACATGATTATATCAGTTGCTAATCGTTTTACATTCAAATGAACGAATCGTAATGTTTGTACTGCTATGATACATGTTAGATTGTAATGTCGTGTCTTAGTAAGAAGTCTACACAGTTCACTATTTCCATTCTTCAATAATGGACTTGATGCAGCATCATCTAATATCAACAATGTATTATATGGATATGAAGTAGTATTATATTTGACTAATTTGTTTGCAATGTATACTATTCTATCTTCAATTTCATCTAATGAATACTTGTCGATGAGTCGTGTCATCTCTTCATTTGCTTCCTTCATTCTCGACAATACATGTTTAACCAATGCATAATATTTCAACTTCCTACGAAGATGTCGTTTCAAATAATCCATCAAATCATCTTCTTTGATATATTCTATTGATGTTTTAACATTTTTTGATAATATTTCAGCTGTTTTGTCTAATTTGCCTGATGTTGAACAGAATATGATTTTACTATAATATGGTTTTTTGAACAATTTTTCAGTAATCATTATATGTCTCCATATGAAATATGATTTTCCAGCTCCCATTTTACCAATCAAGAAGTATATACCATTCGAACTAAATGGATATTCAGGAGATAATGGTTTTATCAATGCCATTTCAATATCTCGTTGATTCTTCTGTAATGTTGTTTTGATTGACTCTTCAACTTGCTTAATAGTTAGTGTCATTTATTTGTCTTAACTTTATAGCCACTTTCGAATTGATGGCGGAATTGGAGTGTGTTTAATCCAATATTCTCGTTCAATGCGTGATAGTTTAGTTGGATTTCCTTCTCTTAAATTCACTGCAGGTATTGTATCTCTAACTCCTCCTTCATAAATGATGTTATATTTGTCATTCTTTACATTATATCCTGTTATTTGTTCAATTATACCACGCTTACCTTGTTTCAATGTATCTGCTAATGGCACATTTGGATTCGATTTAACTAGTTTATATCCAGGTATTTTGTCAACTGATACATCTTTAGATTTTATGAGAAATTGATTACCAATACGTGAATCAATAACATATGCTTCTTTTGTCAATCGACTACGACGTTTCACTAATGGTTGTTTGTCAAGTACGACTCTAACTTTATCTCCTTCTTTGAAGTCATATGGATTATTTTGTTCATGCTTATTGATATAATCTTGTTCATCTTCTGGTGTCATTTCATTTGGTGATTTATTGTCTAATGAACGGTGTGGCATTTCATTGTATGATGTAATGATTTGTTTCATCACACTGATTGGTATTTTTGTTTCATATCCCTTATATGATGCCATATTTCGAATTGTTCTCATAAATCTGTTGATAATTCCTAGTTTGTTGTGGTCTTCGTCTTCAGTAGTTCGATAGTTGATATTGTGTTGTTTCATCCATGTTATAACTTCATTTGATAGATATGCTGAATCTTGGTCGCTGAGTATTGATTTACAGTTTGGTTCATCATGAATGAATTTGTTTAATGACAATTTCACTTGTTCTGCTCCTTTACCAATCATATGATAAGCATATGCTTTTCGTGTATTTACATTTATGAACATAAGGTAAGTTGTTCCTCCTTTCACTTTCTCGTTGATGAATGTATCCATTTGGAATGAATTAGGAGTTTTCGAGTATATGTGCATATATTGAGGTGGTGGTATTTTCTGGTCATGTACGACTTTTTCATTCAAATATGATTTTGCTTCTTGTGCTGTAAATCCATATTGTTTCGCAAACTTAGTGAATTTTGACAGTGTATTTGTTGGAAATTTTCTATAAACATCATCAATCGTCTTTATCGACTTATTAGTCATTTAGTTCAATTTAGATGTAAAGCAATTTATCATTTTGCATGAATTGCAACTCCATAACATATCCTTCATGTGGTGTTAATCTCACTGGAATTGTAGGATTATCTGCATTGTAAAGTTCAATCCAAAATTTGTCATCTCTGGAATTCAATTTGAAGTATTTGATTGGATGAAAGTTGACTTGTGAATTGCCTAAGAAAAAATGCATTGATTGACCAGCAATAGATGAATAGACTTTACATGAATGTCTGTCCCATAAATGTTTGAATTCAAGATTTCTATGAAATCGTGTAAT
>CAJUGF010000069.1 GCA_910585915.1 uncultured Bacilli bacterium
TTTGAGCATTTATATTTACATTTTTGATTAACAATGTAATTTAGCATACCATTCGCAAAGCGAAGTGACCTAACAGGTCATTTTGAGACTAATTCCATACTTGATGAATTGACTGTAAATGTTATTATAAGCATATTTTAGGTCTTCGGTTTTACCTTCTTTGGTTACCAATATTTTTGAAACATAGATGATCTTATCTGATTTTCCACTGTTCGACTTAGTCGAAATTGCTCCGCAACATCCGCTGCATCCAATATCTTCATTCAAGACTAATTCAACTTTCTCACATCCAGTCAATAATTTGATCATTTCCATCAACAACTTGCTTTCACAGACAACATATGAATTCACTTTTAATGGATTGTTCTCATACATTTCAACTAGCATTTCAAGAAATCTGTTTTTCTTGTCAAGCTCATCTAATTCATTTCCCAAATCTGCGATACCCCTGTCTTGTGCTAAATGGAAAGGACTGTTTGTTGGTTGTGGAGATACTGATTGATATTCCGGATTCGTCATCTGAGTATTTGTAATTGGACCATTCCCTTGAGCAACTTCCGGTTGGGGAGCTTGAATAAAATTTACATTTGGATTCAGAGGTTGAACATTTGGATAAAGGGGAATGGAATTTGCTCTTGGATGACCTGGTTTGATATTAATGTTTACATTAGTTTCTTGATTTTGCTTTATCGTATTATCTGTCTCACTGGATAGTATACGTGCTTGTCTAAGTGTTCCTGTCATTTTCATTAATGCAAAAATAGATTTAGCATCTAATTTTTTTAAATTGTCTTTCAATCAAATCATTTTTGAGATACATCTTACCATTCAATTCAACAGCAACGATTCCATCTCTGTTATAATATTCTCCAACAATTCCCTTGAATGATTTGGTACCTTTTCGCTTAATGATATTTGGACTTTCAATCATAATTTCGTAATCATTCTCGAAACCAACCAATGGAACGAACCTCTCATTCATATTCATTTGTGTCTTCGTTAAAAAGTTATTAGAGATAGTCCTTTGGACATATTATCTTTCAGATATACCTATTAGCAGCAGCTCTATTGAGTAGTTTGCGGACTTTCATGCAATGATCATATTTCTTTTGGATTCGTTCACGTTGTTTCATTTTCTTAGGATTGTCAGATTCTGGTTCACTTAAGATCTTTCGATAATATTGCAATCTTGATGCAATCATTTTTAATGTCTGCGTTGCAAATGATTTACGTTCATGTCTTTTCTTTAATGGTGGTAATGCTAATGTTTCATTTTCATTTGTATTTGATTCCATTCTTTGGCTCTCATTAAAATATCAACAGCAAACATATAAACATCTCTTTAACAAAAACCAAATGAATCAAACTTACGAACTCAACAATAACGTGGATCACATCATTCAATACATCAAGAATTCAATACTTTGGGGGCCAAGTAGTGTAGACCATTCAGATAATTTTGATAGATTGCATGATCATAATTATGCTGGCTGGTTTGATGATAATTTTGATGACGATGATGATGATCCATTTACAGACTATTATAAGCAACCGAGAACATTGGAATTAATAAATAATCTTCTCAACAGCCATTCAACATTTTCAAGATTTATTCGTGACAGAATCATTAAATGGTATCAACGTAAACATCTTTATGACAAGCCTAGATTTAATTTAGATGAGAATGTATTGAGCAATTTCATTAAAGTAAATGTCACAACAATCAACAAAGAAGTCATTGAATATATGGAATATACAAAGAAACAGATCATTGAATATCAAGAACGCAAGAAACGTCAAGCTATTGAGAAACAAGAACGTAGAAAACGTGAAAGGATTGAAAGGCGTGAACAAGGATTGCAAGCAGCTCATGAGGAATTAAATAGGCTCCTTAATCTCAAAATACAAAAGGGTAAGACTCAATTCTATGCAAATAATGTATTCAGAGGTTGGAATATCCATCCAGAAGATATGACTAAATTATGGAGAGAATATAATGAAAGATGGATACCACCAACCCAAAGAGGCAAACCACAACCTCAAAGACCTAGACCAACGATAGCTTACGATGACACATTTGAAGACAAGCTTATCAAATACCTTAAAACACATTCAGATGAGAGACATCCAATGTCATTTGATGACTTTCAAAAGCTAACTAAAGGTTGGCCTGATTCGTTTACATCAATTGAAGATTGGTATCAAACCTACATTGAAAAGCATCCATCCAACATTGCTCCAGAGAAGATTCAAGTGAATTCTATTGGATTCAAATCACCAAAGAAAGTTAAAGCATTGAAATCTAAATATCCAAATATTAAGTCTCCTGATTCATCTACAACATCATACTTTCCATTAAAGCAGAATAAGAAGCTATATCAACTTCACAAGGTTTGTCCAAAAAAGACTTACATCATTGACATAATGTTTTGTGATAAGTATGCATATCTCATTGCAATCAATGTCAACACTAGATTCTTATATGCAGCCCCAATGAATAAACCTGTATTCACCACAACTAATCACGACAATCAAGAACAACATTACATGAGATATTCTAAAAATGCAGACACATACATCAATGCTTTGGACTCATTAATCAAATCAGGAATGGATGTTCGATACCTTCAAGGTGATGGAGAGAAAGCTTTCGATGCACATGAAACATGGGCTTATTATGATTCTCATAACATTGAATTCAAACCAGTCCCAAGAATGAAAATGGGTGTATATCCAGACTTCATGAAAAAGGAACAAAAGCAATCGAAAACAGATCCAATGCATGGTTCTTTAGGGATTCTTGATAGAGTGATTCGCACACTTCGAGACATGGCATACCACATTGAAGTTGGAATCATTACACCAAATATCATGAAAGAGCTTGTCAATCAATATAACAATGTACCTCATGCAACGTTATCCAAATATGTTGGCTTTGATGTTACACCACAAATGGTCCAAGATGATGAAGAAATAGAGAACTATATCATTAGACAAATCATGAAAGAGAATGAAAAGGTTACAAGTAGAGCTGGATTTAAACTAGAGAATGGCACACCAGTGAAGCTTTATAATGAAAAGGATTCAATGGCTAAAAGAAGATCTATCATTCAACCAGGAAAGTATCACATTGTTGACTACCATGGAGGATATTATGAAGTCGAAGATGAGAACAAAAATAGACAATTCATTCCAAGATTTAAGCTTGCAATTGACATTTAATGTAATACTTTCTTGTAATATTCTGGATTATACATTCTGATGATCTTATACAATACATTGATATTTGAATGTTTTGCATCTTTCTTGACTGTTTCGAAATTCATTGAAGCTTTGCATGTCAAATTACATTTGAACTCAACATTATAAAATGCTTTATCTCTATTATCTGGAGATAGACACTTAATTGCTCCAAACAATGGTAACAAAGTAAGTCTATCATCTATTTTTGAAGCATAATTGTGAACTTCCATACCAAATAATCCATCAACCAACTTCATCTCTTCATCTACAGGAAGGTATGTTAACGGTTCATCATCATCATCATATTCTTTACTATTTTTACCTGAAAGATCCAACTCAACACCTAAAGATTTGATTACATCAGTTGCCGTTCTCTTGATAACTGAATCCCAATTACCTTGATAGAATTCATATCTTCCATTCTCATTTTCAGAATCAGGAAGCATTAGGCCATGATATGAATTGCAATCAACAGAAGCAAAATAATCTATATCAAACTCATCACATTCGAAACATTTGACATATGCATTCTTATATAAACCTGGAATATTATGATTTGCATAAATATGAAGACTACCACTTCCAGTCTCAATAATGATATCATCTTCAGAGAGTTTACTAATTATTGATTGCTTGATTTCAAATCTTTTCTTTTGAGGTAACTTCTTATTAATATCAATGTCAATCACTGCAAAACCAGGAGTTTCATTTACACTCAAAACCATTCCAGTCTGATTTCTACATTTAAGATCACCAATATGTTTACCATCATAGGATCCATGTTTGGACTTATTGAATGTAATCTTGAAGTTCTCATCAAATCTAGTTCTCAATGGTAAATCCCAATGACTCTCATCAAAATCATTTATATAAGTTGGGATATCATTTGAATCTCCATTTGCAGAGACCTCACTTTCATTTTCAGAAATATTCTTTCCAAGTTCAAGTAATTCAGCATCTAAATCTTTATTGTTCATTATATTTTTGAATTCATTTTCACATTCTTTAGCATACTCTTCACATGATTTGATAATAACATCATTAGCAGTCAAACCTTTAATGAATGGAATGCAAGTTTGATCTTCCAATACTATCATTTTGTTATGAAATCCAGCCAACGCATTCTTCTTAATAGTTACCTTAGACATTTGTATTGAAATCTTTCCATCAGAATTATGTTTACGATTCATTTGGAGATTAATATTCTTACCCTTAAAGACTTTGTTATCATTGATTACACTAAGATAACTTGATGGATGGATTTTACAATTTTGCTTCAATGATACACCTTTGACTTTCAATGATTTAGTTTCCATGGAACCATTTTCTTTATTATTCCAAATTGTATAACATTTAGGACATAATGCAACTTGATTATCACCATATTTTTCAACAGCAGCACCCAATATTTTCTTCTCATCAGCAACGGTTCCAATAGCTGGATTTGGCATGAATTGATAAACATATTTATCATAGAATTCTTTATCTTTAACGATTGCATCGAAGACTTGCTCACCATGTCTATTCATATCTCCAGCAATTGCAAAGTAAACACTATCTGTATCACATGATGTGAAATGCATTCTTTCAACATCTAAACATTTGAAAAGGAAGTCATAAATGAAAACCAAATACCAATACTTTGCATTATCAAGAGTGAAGAATGACTCTTGAACACATGTCTT
>CAJUGF010000070.1 GCA_910585915.1 uncultured Bacilli bacterium
TCCATACACCACTAATTGCTGATGCAGTTATACCACCAATAAATCCACTTAGTGTTATTTCTTCTCTTGGTAATTCTCCTGTGAGTGAATTGTATATCCATCTTACACCTTGTTGAGTTATACTAAATTGACTGAATTGTGGATTACCAATAATGATACCATTACTGTTGATTTCTGCTTCATTGTGTATCGTAAAATCAATAGTTGCAACAACTACTCCATCATATATGATTTCAGTCCATGTTGTTCCTAAAAGTGTATCTGCATTGTGATTGAATGACATAACATTTCCATGAGAATTGACAGTATTCATCAAATTTGTTCGTTCATCTTCATTCATCAATTCAATATCAGTTGCAGTTATAGTTGGATTACTACCAGGAAGTGTCCATTCATTTTTAGTTGGTACATGTGATTCATTCGATACTTTCATTCCACTCTTATCATACATGACTCGTTCAAATCCATTTTCATCTTGTGTGTTGAATATCAAACCATCTGCGTTCAATCTAGTAAATGCATATGGAGTTTCGATAGTTATATGGTCTCCAGTAAATGTATTCCAAACAGGAACTTCATAATCGATTTTTGCTAATAGTTCATTTGTATTACTTCTAATTTCAGTCCATGATTCTCCTGTATCTTGATTTCCACCTTGAACTAAAACTATTTGTGAATTGACAATTGCATTCAGTTCATATCGTTCTTGATTAGAGAGTTGTTCTATGAATCGAGCAGTCAATGTTGTTCCATTATCATCCATTTGCCATTGTGATGTTGTAGGTCTATGTAATCTTGATGTGTATTGAATATGTGATGGTGTTGATATTGCACTATTTTGATTATGTCTTCGTTCAAATATTGGTTGGTCATTATAGAACACATTGAAGTTATATGCATGTCTACCAAATAGTGGAAATGTAATACTAAGTTGTGGTATTCGTTGTACCATATCATATATTTGTTGATATGTCAAATTGGATAGTTGTTCAAGTGTGTAATCAGTACCATCTGTATCAGTAATAACAGGAACTTGTTGAGTTGTCGAAATATTAGTAGTTGTTGTATGTGTTAGTTGTGTACGTGGTGATGTAATAAGTTGAGTTGATTCTTGATTGATTGAATCAGTTGGAAAATGAAATAGTGGTTCAATTCGTGTTTCACCATTTGGAAGTTGTATGAGATTATCATCATCCAATAGTTGAGATAGTATAACACTGAATGCAAAAATGTCATCTGTAATTGTATAATCAGTAGTAGTTCTATTGTATTCGTTTATCTGTTGTTGTGAATCAGTTAGTGAATGTTGATATTGTATTTGTGTATGTTCAGTTGGTTCTGGATATCGAATTAGTGATATTCGATTTGGAGTTAGTGATGCTATTGAATTGCCAATTGTTGTAAATAGATTAGTTGCTGCAAATGTTAGATTACTTGCTGTTAAAGATGAAAATGCTCCTAATGCTGGAGTTGTTATTTCAGTTGTTGTTGGTATAAATCTACGAAATATTTGACCATTTGCAGTTGCATCCATATTGAGTAGAAATTGACCACTAATTGGATCTTTCACATTTGAACCAATATTTGGTTTACCAGTAATAACATCACCACTATAAATTGGAAAATCATTACCAGTAAAATCATCTCCAAAATCAGGTATGTCAAAATCACCACCAGTTCCAGGAAATCCACCACCTGAACCTCCAGAACCACCACTACCACCAGTTCCAGGAAAATGAAAATCTTCAGTTCGATATGTGTTCAGTTCCATTCGTTCACTAGACATAGAACATGTTGATAATGCACTTGCGATTGATATTGCTGATGCAAGAACTTGAAGTATAGTGTTTGCAATTGTAAGACCTTTTTGAATACTTGCAGTGTATTCATTATATACAGCTTGTAATCTCATTTGTTCTTGAATTCCATCAACTATTTGTTTCAATAATGAGTAGTCATAAGTCAATGTATCAGTTATTCCACCAACTACATTCAAATCTCGACGCATTGTCATGATATTGTCAGCCCATATGATTTTAGATGAATATATGTTATAATCTGTTGATAGAGTTGTACAATTTCTTGGGTCTGGTCTTACTTCGTAAAATTGTTGAGCGATGATTTGTTCAAATGGATTGAATGTGTTATCTGCGTTTTGAGGTAATTGTTCGAAATATGACTTCTCGATATAAATGTGAATATCTCTTGGATTGAGTTCTTCTGTTGCTGGTATATGATTTCGATATTCTCGTCGATAATTGAATCGTTCAATAACAGGATTATCGTTCCATGGATTGAGATAGTTTCCAGATACACCACCAAGTGGATGACAATCCCATTTGAGTTGAGTTGTATATCCACCAACTTTCAAGTCAGCCATAATGTAGAGCATATTATCACCAGTAATATTACTCACTTTGACAGTCATTTGTTGTTCATCAACTTTGATACCATTAAGTTCATATGTTGGTGCTTCACTCATATTCACAAATGCATCTGGTAATTCCTTGATAGTTCCATCGTTGTATACCACTCTCCAATTCTCGATATATGCAGCAAGGAAATTTGCGAAGTTGATACTACTATAATCAGGGGGTAATCCATAACCATCATCATAGATACAGTTTATCCATTTTGCCATTTCTTCAGTATGGTGTACAATAATTGCAGGTCTTCCATGATTGTTGTTATATGTTGATTGTTTCGCGAATGATAAATTGACTACATCATTTCCAGACCATTTTTCACCATCCCATATCAAGCTCCATGTATGACCATAGAGATAATCCATAAATCCAAAGTTTGTTTGAAGTGGTATGTTATAGTTTGAATCAATATTCCACGTCATTCTATAATATCTTCCAAGTTCACCAATTGATGATGGTTTGTAGAGATATAGTTGTGATGATTCTTTCAATGTAAAGTGTGTATCAGTTGGTGTTGGTTGTATTGGTTGTGATGGTTGTTGTATATTATCAACTTTATCTTTGAGTTTATTGAAATCGTTGAAATGTTCAGCTAGTTGTTCAACTGTGTTGTTATATGAGTCAATGAGTGCTGATGTAATGTCTGTATCAATAGTTGGTTGAATATATTCTACTTGTTGTTTTTCACTGAGTAGTTGTATTTTAGGTTCATTCGGTGTTTGTAATAACCAGATATAACCAGAAAATCGATAAACTCCAATATCCATAAATCCATGAATATTTGAACACTTATATTTTTTGTTGTTGAATGTTAAAATTCTGTTTCTAGCACTACTAAATGTCAAATCGATGATTTCACCATTTTCTCTATGATGTACTGGATGAATACTGCCGAATAATCTTGCTAAAAGTTCATTCCTTCTATATCTATCAATGACGAAAACAGCATTATCGTAGTCAGTCTGTAAAACATAGTTTTGTGAAAGTTCCCATTGTTCATAATCTATTTGGTTGAAATTTTCATCCATCCAAGGTTCAAAAACTATCCGTGGCGGATTACTAGTACCGAAGATGAATATATTTGGTACTTCTTTTGGTAGTGGGTCGATTGGTATGATTTCGATTGTGAGTTGAGTATCGATAGATTTAGCAGTTATGTTTAACACAGAATTAGTTTCAGTTGATGATATCGTCAATATATCATTTTCAATAGTTGTGTTATCATCATGTTCACCAGTTAATGACCATGTGATTGATTGTGCGGCTGTTTCAGGTATGACATGTGCTTGTAAGTTATATTGACCACCTTTCTCTAATGTACTTTGATGTTGAGGAAATGATATTATGATTTGAATTGGTTCAGGAGTTGGTAATGCTGGTGGAATTGATTCTAACTCATAGGTCAATTCTTTGGAGTAAACTTCATATCCTATTGCTTTTGCATAGAAACTGATTGTTTCAACTGTTTCATCGACATCAATGTACAAAGTATTTCCAGTGAATTTAGTGTTTGGATGAACTTGACTAGTTATAATCCATTCATATGTGCACACTTTATTGGTAGGTAGAATGATAACCATAAATGAGTATGTATGCCCTTTGTATAATGTCTTAGTAAGGAATTGTGGAAGAATCGTAATGCTATTTGGTTCATTTGACTTTATAGGTATTGTTGATGTTGATTGATTACCAACACAAATTGAGTAATTGGAACAGTTGATGTTGTTTTCATTGATGTCATATCCTACATTAAATGTCAATTCTTCTACTTTAGCATTTGATATCATATCACCTATTACTCCAGCAGGTGTCAACAAATATTTGACTAATACAGAAGATCGGAAGAGCACACGTCAGAACTCCAGTCACTG
>CAJUGF010000071.1 GCA_910585915.1 uncultured Bacilli bacterium
GAAGTAGAATCTAATTATTCATAGTGGTGCGGTTGAGATTTCAATTAAAAAAAAACAGAGATTTCCTCTGCTTTTTTATTTTTCAATTACATATTCATTTAATTCTTTCACACGATATTGCGGCTCTGGCAATTTGCTCGTTGAAATGAAGCCACTTGGGGCATTTAAGACATCAGGAATACGATTGATAACATCTGCGCAAGTAAGTTCCGCGGTTGCTGGCCTGTTAATTACTACAGTTGTATCAGGCTCTCCATGCAATGTCCATTCATTTTGATCGAATTCTTCTGGGGTATAAATTTTACCAATACACTCTGCTTCGATTGTTGTTCCTTCTTCTGTTTCTGCTGTTACTATAGCACTCATTCCTCGAACTAGTCCTTTTTCTACTATCATATTTAGAGTGGATGAATTTAAATCTTCTTCAGCTATAACAGGAATACACTTTTGAGTCATTTTGGTGATTGTTAAGTCAAGTTTATCTGCAAGCCATCCAACCACATTCCACATATAACTCGCCATAAATTTTCGGTTATTAATTAATTCTTTTCTTTCCTCTTCACTAATATTATCAACAGAAGAAATTTCTTTTTCAAAACGTTCTTTGGTATATCCTGCTCCATGAGCATCAGCTAAAGCAATCCCATAATCTTCAACATTATAGCTAGATGTTCCTTTGATTTTGGTTATTTTATGTGTGGATCCTGCTAAAACAGAAATTAAATTTCCCCAAAAGATATCTTGATATCCACACCCTACAATAGTACAATTGGTGGCTTTCGCTAGACGATCAATTTCTTCCCACAGCGTAGGATTTGAATTTTCTGCATAGAATGCTTCTTCACAAGTTGTGATAACATTAATACCATTTTGGGCACATATTCGTAATGTGCTACCAATATCATTTAGAGCACTCATCGTAGTTAATATAGCAATATCTGGCTTTGTTTCTTTTAAAATCATGTCTATTTTATTGCTATCTTTAATTATTATTCCATTGGGATCTATTTCTAATAATTCCCCTAAATCTTTTCCAATCAACTCAGGATTACAATCGATAGCTCCCACTATTTCACAATTTTTTTCGATTGCATATTTTAGTAAAATGCTACTCATTTTGCCACAACCAATTTGGATTACTTTAATTTTTCTTTTCATATATTCCTCTTTCTATTCTACTTCATTTAAATCAACATTTTCTTCAATTATTAGATCTGCAAATTCTATTTTAAAACGTTCTATTTCTTTCTTTTTTACATCTTCATAGACATTCTTTGCATTATGAATGGCTTTATATATATGCTTTATTTTGACTTCATCTGAATTTTCATAAAGAGCATAAGTAAAGGCATTAGCAAGTACAGTTAAACAGATATCAGGATATCTACTTGCTACTTCATATACTCTTTTGTATTCATCAGTCATCTCTACAATGAATGCCATAATTTTTTCTTTTATAAAATCTGTATAGTTTAGCTTTACTCCTATTTGTTGTTCTAACTTGGGATAGGTTCCCATCAGTATTTTAACCGTATTTTCTTTGTTTGTTTCTATTACATCGATTTTTTGAAAACGTCTTAGAAAGGCACGATCTCTTAAAATATATGCTTCATATTCTTCTGTTGTCGTTGCACCAATCATTTTGATAGTACCTCTATCTAAACCTGCTTTGAACATATTCGCAAAATCAATTCCACTATTGTCAGTTGTATTTTTATTTACTAATACGTGTGTTTCATCAACAAAAAGAATGGTTTTAGTTTTGGTTGCTAATTCTTTTATTAATAGATCAATACGATTTTCTATTTGTCCTTCAATATCACTTGTCCCTAATAGACTTGTAATGTTTATTTTGATTATTTCCCAATCAAGTAAAGCATTTGGTACCATTTTATTTTGGATTCTATAAGCTAAACCTTCAACAATCGCTGTTTTACCAATTCCTGGTTTACCTACTAATAAAGCACTTTTTTCTGGTGTTAATAATGTTAATATGCATTGTTTTATTTCATCTTCGCGAGCAATGGCTGGATCTGTTATATATGTTTTATTTGTTAAATTCTCCCCATAGCGTTCCAACATACTAATTTTTTCTTCCATATTGTTACCTCTATCTCATTGTACCACAAAATGTATATACAATGCATTACATAAAGAAAAAAATGGAATTATTCATCCATTTCAGTATGTTTTGGAAAAAGTAGTTCTTGACAGCGATTACTTAACTCTTCTCCATCATTATATTGCATTTTACAATAGTTATACAGATTTTTATAGTTTTTCTCTTCTTGCCATTTTTCTCTGTTTGCTTTCAACTTGATAATCGTTTCACTATTTGCATAGATGGTTATTTTAGGTGATAAGTCATAGTTGTGCATTTTTCTTTCTTTTAGGTCATTGATGACATTTTCTAATATTTTGCCATTCCAATTGTTGTTTTTATAATTTACACTAATATAAATATGATTTTGTGGTTCGTATTCTATTAAAGGTTCAATTTCAACAT
The DNA here is from genome assembly GCA_910585915.1 of uncultured Bacilli bacterium. Lineage (GTDB taxonomy): Bacteria > Bacillota_I > Bacilli_A > RF39 > UBA660 > MGBC162267. The sequence goes on from CAJUGF010000071.1 coordinate 2,507, forward strand.
AGTTTGAATAATATGTATATTTTATTTTTATCTCATTTGTTAGAGATTCATCTACTTCGTAATCATAGATTCCACTTAGTATTTCGTTATTTGTTATCGTTAGTGTTTCAATTTTTTCTTTTACTTCATAGTTTGATGGAACTGTATTAATAAATTCCGTAGTTGCCACTTCAATTGATGCATAACTAAAGCTAATGCCAAGAACAATAAAAGAAGTAGTGAAGCCAATGAGCAAAAATTTCACATTGTTTTTTCGATCAAGAATCCAATTAAATAGCCATATGAATGCCAAAACCCCTAATATTAATAACATCAGTATGGATAAGTATATTCCAATATATGTTACTCCACGTATCCATAAGTAAATACATATACCTAGACACATTCCTAGTCCTAATATGTAAAGGGCTAGTCCGAATACAACCCAGAAAACAATGAATTTTACAAACCAAATGCATAGTGTAGCAAGATAATCAATCATACTTTTTCTGGTTTGCGTTTCTACTATTATAGGTTCTTGTTTCTTTGATTTTTTTACATTTTCTGTTTTTTCTTTTGGTGAACCGTTCATTGCGATATTTATATTGTTTAAATATCTTTGTTCAAAAATTTTAGCAAATAGAACGAGTGCAAATATTAGATAAGCACATTCTATAATGAAACTCCAAATGTGATATAATCCTTTACCAAAGGCACTATGAAATGGAATAAAGACGTTGTATCCAATTTGTTCTAATATATGAAATGGAATTTTACATAGACAGATTCCTAAAATGATAATAGCCACTTCAAAGATTATGCGTAAAATATCTTTACCACTCTTTTGTTCAAATAGTACTATTATTTTATCCATAAAATTATTAAATTTGGTAACAAGAGAATTCCAAACATTTTTCTCTTTTCTATTGTTATCCACATTTATTTTATACGCTTTTAACAATTCTGTTGTTAGTTCATCAATATCGCCAAAATCTTTGATGGCTTCTTCTTCTGTTTTTCCATTTTGCATTTTTTCATCAATGTATTCTGTATATTCTGCAATGATATCATCAATTTCTTTCGTCTCTAAAATGCTTAATTTTTCTTTTAAATTTTTTATAAATTCCTCTTTTTTCATTTTTTACACTCCTTTAAAAATTTATTGACATTATTTGAAAAAGTGAAGATCGGAAGAGCACACGTCAGAACTCCAGTCAC
>CAJUGF010000072.1 GCA_910585915.1 uncultured Bacilli bacterium
CCAAATCTGTAAGAATATCAGTGTAACCAGTACTTCCATCATCATTATCCCATTGCTCTCCTATTCTATATTGAATCTTATACTTGACAGGAGTAGGGGTAGGATCAGGATCAGGAGAAGGTGAAGGATCAGGGTCTGGAGTAGGTTCTTTGCCAGGACCAGGAATCACTGCTTCATTTCCAATTTGTGTAAATTGATGTTTGAGATGCCCGTGAACCGTAATTTGTTTAAGTTTATCAAGTTCCTCTGTGCTCACACTTTCATTATCTTCGAGGAAAGCTTTTGTCTCTGCAACAGTGTAAGGATCTATAGCTGCCCAAACCAAACCTGCTGGAGTTACTTGGAATCTTATAGAGAGATCACCAATGATACCATTAGGGAAGAGATCAAATGCCTGCAGTGCAAGAAGATCATCAAAAGGAACATTAAGATCGAAATCAACAGAAGTTTTACCATTTTCTTTGAAATTGTTGAGATTGACATATGTTCCTGCTACTGTTTGTGAGTATGAAGCTACATTTTCCCAGAGACTGTGAACAAATCTTCTTCGCTTCTTTTCTGTTTCTGGTTTCACAGCAGAATAGAGGAAACCTTCTCGTACGCATTCATTTTGTTGATATCCAACATTGACATTATTATGAAGAATTTCCAATCTATCGAACAATTGGTTAGAAGATTTGAGTCCAACAAAGAGCTTATAGAAATTGTTTGGATCATCAATCTGTTGGAGTTTGCTGAGATCAGTATTGAGCTGTAAATCAAGTTTGACATGGAAGGTAAGGAATCCTTTATCAACATCACTAATGAAATGATCAGGGTGTGTAAGAGAAATTTGACTGTATTGACCTTGATGAAATGGGGCCGGCTGGTCATGACAGTCAACAGTTCTGAATGAGAATGAGCGTGTACCATCATTTTTATTTATCATTGATCTCATCTGATTGAAAGTATCAAGTACATTACCTGCTTCTATTTTGTAATTATGTGCTCTTTCGTTGCGATATAACATTTAACAGTTAATAAAACAAATTATTTACTGAAGAAGAAAACACATGGCAGCAGGAATTTGGAAGAAACTGAAAAATGCAGTGAAGAGTGTTGGTGGAAAAATAAAAGGTTTAGCAGTAAAGGCTATAAAAGCTCTTCCTAAAGTAAAGGAGATTTTTGACAAAGTTAAGCCCGCTTTAGAGTATATACCAGGAGTGAATGGATTTGTAAATACCATTGACAAAGGGCTTAATATCGGTAAGTCAATCATAGATGAAGTAAAATAAAGGCTTATAACTATTTTTGGTGAGGATTAAAAGGCAATGAAAGTAATTAATGAAGTACAAGAAGAAACAAAATCTTTTAAATCTATTATTGAGTTCGATGCTTACTATCGTGATCACAAAGAAGAAATGGAGAAACAAACTACACAACTCTTGAATAAGCTTTACAAGATTGAAGTACCTGATGGAAGTGTCTATAGAATCACTAAGAAAAATTGTAACAAAGTTGACGGTAAAATTAAAGGTGGTGAAGTGTGTTTGAAGAAAGTAACTGTTCAGAAAGACGATGAACAACCTTTATGGGAAATCGCTATCGAGTCTGTCAAAGCTGATATTGCAAGTATGAAAGCAAAGATAGAGGAAATAAAGAATGCTGTAAATGCTGTTGTTAAAGTAATTAATGAACTACAAAAATATTGATGAGGTTTTTTAGGCCAAAAGTGATGGAGTGACTTCTCACTGCATTTATGTCACTTCTCATATTCTGTTAACATAATAAGCTCTACTAACGTTTGTTACTTTCCATCTACCAGTTTGTTCAATCTTCTCTGTTAATTGCGCAAAGGTAAGTTTTTGACCGAATTCTTTACTGTATCTTTGTTGAACATCCTTCAGCAAGAACCTATCAATGTTTGGGTAATTGTTTTGCATAAACTTGGCCATATCATAATCAGTTTCGTCAAATTGTCTGTCTAGTTCCTCTTGCTCTGATCGCATTCTTTCAACTTCACGAAGTGTATAGTCATAGAGTTTTTGTTTTGCTTCGCAGCGTGCACAACGTTTATTGGAGTGAGAATTGATGGTATATATTCTGGTATTCAGCTTGTTTATACAGAGTCGCATCTTCATCAATGTACTGTAATCAACATGCAATTCATTAATCTCACTGCGCTGTGCATTGTGGCTTTCATTGTCGTACCAATAATAAACGAACACATCATAGATACAATTGACATATCGTTCTATAAATTGCTTATATTCTTCAAACGTCTCGCTTTCTAAGAGATCACTAGTATTCATTACCACTTTATCGCATTTTTCATCAACAGTAGTATGATCGCAATAATAGCCAATGAATTGTACATTCAACTTTCTTAGGAACTTCTTGATCTCTGCACTATCGGTTTGTCTAACAGGTATCTCGTCAAACGTTGATTCAATAGGTTTTGTTTGGGAGATTGCATCTAATTTTGGTAAGCTCGATATCATTGTAAAGACATCTTTAATATATTTGTTGTTGTGCTCTTGTTTAACATCATAGAAGGATGGATCGTAGTGATCAGTTAGCAAGTCATGCATGATTCTTCTCTTCGTACTTAATTCCTTTTCACAACTAACTTTCACAAGAGGCTCAATTGGTGCTCCATATATATCATAATGCATTTCTACAACATCATTTACTTCCTTTATTGGTTTTGGTAAAAGGTTAACAAGGTATTCAGCTATATGAAGTTCTGTTTGATTGGTTGTTGGTGTAATCATATTTATGTAAATATTTAATAAAAAATAAAATAAAAATAGAAAGTGACATTTTCATAGTGAGAAATCACTTGTTCACTTTTGGTGTTATTTTCAGAAATTAGACACAAAAATATAAGTAAGGTTTTTAGTCAAGAGAATGCTGTTGCTTAAATTTATTTATGTATACACCAACTTGTTTATTATTGATGTCTTTCATAGCAATATATTGTTTATTCCACTTAGTAGTATTGATATGCATGATTCTATAAAGTGTAACAGTTATCTTACTGTAAAAGATATCTTTATTGTTTTCGTCGTCATGATAGTAATAGTATCTATTTTCCTCAAAGTCATGGTGCTCTGTACGAGTTTCGTAGAACAAAACCTTTATAGCTTCATCAGGTATATCATCAATGAACTCGTACTGTGTACCTCTATGAGATGATCTATTGAAGCTGTTATCAGAACGTGTTACCCACCTCAAATTTTCGATTCTATTATCTGTTCTATCATGATTAATGTGATCAACATCAGTAAGATTATTAGGATTGTCAATAAACTGTATAGCAACAAGACGATGCTTTAGATATGATTTCCTATTAAGAGTAACTCTTATATATCCATAATGGCTTAATGTTTCACTACAAACATGATGATTGTCTCTCCTTCTAATGGTATGTGGATATGTTGTCAATATTTCATAGTCCTCATGATTGACAAGTGTAACAAATTCTGATATTTCTGTCATTTGTATTTTGTGTAAATATTAAATAAAAAAAATTAGAAATTGTTCATCGAAATTGTTGAATGGTTAAGTGTAAGCAAATGATAATTCAGTGGCTTTGTTGTTTTTACTGGTGGATCATGATTAATATTACCTTTCTCCTCATACTTCTTAACCGTTGGCTGTGAATTAA
>CAJUGF010000073.1 GCA_910585915.1 uncultured Bacilli bacterium
ATGGAGGTAAGTTTAGTAATACAACGCAAAATTTAACTTTAGGTATTGGAACACAAACACAAATTGCTTTACCGAATAGTATGCCTAATTTGAATACAACTTATACTCCTGCAAATAGTATTACAGTTGCACAAGCTGGAACTTATGAAATTAATTATTATTCTAATGTTTCAGCTGCAGTTGCCACAACCCTTACAATGGCAGTGCGAAATAATGGAACGAATATTGCTTCAACAGTTATTTCAAGAGCTTTGTCTGTCGGAGTTGGCTCTATTTATAGTGGAAGTACAATTGTCACTTTAGCAGCTGGAGATGTAATAGATATGGCAGTATCTGCATTGCTTGCTGTTGGTGTTACTTTAGGTAGTGGAGTTAATGCCACTTTAAGTGTTAAGAAGATTAATTAATTTGTAATATAGCTACATTTTCTTTGGCATGATATAATAGCGTTGACAAAAGGTGATATTAATGGATCGACAAGTAGATATTGAACGAAGTATTATAAAAAAATTTAGGAAAGAAATATGGCAAAAGTTTGTCAAAGCAATTAATGATTATCAATTAATACAAGAAGGAGATCGTATCGGTATTTGTATTTCTGGAGGCAAAGATTCTTTCTTGATGGCTAAGTGTTTTCAAGAAATTCAGAAACATGGTATTTTACATTTTGATGTGGAATTTATTGTGATGAATCCAGGTTATAATGAAGAAAACTTGAATTTGATTTATAAAAATGCACAAGTATTGGGCGTTCCAATTCAAGTTTTCTCAACCGATATTTTTTCAGTAGTGGATCATTTAGAAGAAGGAAATCCATGTTATTTATGTGCTCGTATGAGAAGAGGATATTTATATCAATTTGCCAAAGATTTAGGATGTAATAAAATAGCACTTGCTCATCATTTTGATGATGTGATTGAAACTACTCTTTTATCTATGTTGTATGGTGGTGAATTTAAAACAATGATGCCAAAGCTTCACAGTGATCATTTTGATGGATTGGAACTTATTCGTCCAATGTATTTAGTTCATGAGAAAAATATTATTGATTGGTGTCATTATAATGATTTAAATTTTATTAATTGTGCTTGTCGATTTACAGAAAAGAATGAAAAATTTGGAGAAGAAACAAGCAAACGAATGGAAATGAAACAGTTGATTCAACAGTTTCGAGAAACAAGTCCTTATATTGTTCAAAATATATTTAAGAGTGTAGAAAATGTTAATTTAAATTGTGTGATTGCTTATCATAAAGATGGTAAAAAAAACCATTTTTTAGATGAGTATGATTTTTAAAAACATTTATTATAACATGATAACAAAAGTTTTAATATGTTGGAATGCTTAAGAAGAAAACTTTTTTTTAAAGATTAAGTGAGATAGTTTCTAGTGTTTTCTTAGCGTATCAGAAATTAATTTCTTCTTTTAAGAGCAAGATCAGCAATCCAACGATAAATATAAACATTCTATTTTATCACTTTAATGAAAATCAAAATCGATATATCTAGAGAAGGAGAACTAGCAGAAAGAATTGCCATTGGTTGTTTTCTTTTGTGCTATGTTTTTGAAGTACTATTTCAATGAAATATATCTGATTTATCAAAAATAATTTTAAATTGAACAATGATTTTTTACTTGTAACATATGTTTTTAATATGAATAATTTAGGAATATCGTTTTAAGTGACTAAAATCATGTACATATTTATTTATATGGCGATAGGAAAAAAAGGATAAATTATTCTTCTATTGAAATTAGATATAGTTGATTATGAATTTGTGGATTATGCTAAAGAATATTGATGTAATAAAATGGGATCAATAATTCAAAGGAAGAGAGAAGGGGGAATTTAAATGATTGATAGAATAGTTGATAATGCTAGTCGAAGGGTGTCAAATGAATACGTGGAAGGAGCTCATACAGGAATTGATTTAGCAGTTGTTTCTGATGAAGCTCATAATCGTGTATTTGCTCATTCTGATGGAATTGTAGTAGCAGTAGTAGATGGAAAAGATCGAACTGTTGGAAGTACAGGGATGAAGTCATATGGTAATTATATTGATATTGATCATGAAAATGGTTTTAAGACTCGCTATGCACATTTGAAAAAGAATTCTATTTCAGTTTCGGTTGGTCAACGAGTTATGAAAGATGAATTTTTAGGCATTATTGGAAATACTGGTAATACTTTGGGAGTAACAGGAAGACATTTACATTTTGAAGTTTTTCAAAATGAGAAAAGGCTTAATCCTAAACCATATTTAACAGAGGATTTCCTTAAAGTTTCTGAAATATCATATCAAAGTCATGATAATAGATATGGATGGAATCCTAAAGTTTTTATTGGAACAAATGATTATGCAGGAAATTTTGGTCATTCGATTGATGGATTATATCTTGATTTTTATCGAATGCGGGTGCATGATATGGTAAAAAATGAGTGGTTACCATGGGTTCAAAATCGTAATGATTATGCAGGAAATTTTGGTAATCCTATTGATGGCTTACAGATTGAAGGGATTTGTTATCGTGTTCATATAAAGGAAAAGGGTTGGCTTTCATGGATTGACCGTTGTGATGATAGTTCTTTGGGCTATGCTGGTTTGTATGGTTATCCAATTGATGCAATTCAAGTTAAATTTAAATAATGTAAGTCATTTATTAAGAGAATTTACAAAAGAGATGAAAAAAATAAAAACATTTCAAAAGATATTGGAATTTTTTCATCTCTTTTTTCTTTTTTAGTAATCTATCTTGTAATGTATATTTTTTATAAGTGTACATTTTAATTCTATGACAATTAGTTTGGAGACGAATGGATTTAGTGATTTTCAAAAATCAAAATAGAACAAATATTATTTATAATATAATTTTTAATTTTTATATATTAGAATTTTTTTTGAGCTTTTCTAATTCTTGTGCTATTTTTTGTACTTCTTGTAAAAGAAAGTCTACTTCATCTCTTTGATTTTGATTAGATTTATTAGAAGAACTTGTAAATGGTCCAAAACCTTGTTTACTTTTTTTACTATTAATGTTGATATTGTTTTTTTCAATTCTTCCTTCAATTAATTGTTGTTGAGAAGATGATGTTACAATATATTGACCTAGTAACATAAACCAATTTCCTAGCGATCCTTGTTCATTTACACTTAAATCTCCAATTAAAATGGTTCCAATGATGACTGCTGACCAAGAGAATATAGTTGGATCGAAATTAGGAGGAAAATCGTTATTAGGAGGGGTACTATCATGCATGATAAACCTCCTTTTTAATTATAATATGAATTTTTTTGAAGTTTAGAATGGAAAGTAGATATTCTTTAAAATAGTTTATTATTGTAATTTTGCATATTTGTGGTAATATTGATTTAGATGCCGATTTAGTACAGTGGTAGTACAGATGCATGGTAAGCATCAGAGATCAGTTCAATTCTGTTAATCGGCACCATTGGGAAATCTGTTCGAACTATTCGAACTTTTAGATATAGAATCAATCAG
>CAJUGF010000074.1:0-1888 GCA_910585915.1 uncultured Bacilli bacterium
GAGAAGCCAGAATATATTATGAGTTTTTACAACATTGGTATCATTATGATAAAAAGTTAGAGTTAGATAAACCTTGGTATCAAATAATTTCTGAATTGGCAAATGTTCCTTCCTTATTAAGAGGAATTCGAAATCATATCTATGACAAAAAATATCAAACAATTATTCAAAAATACTCTGGGCTGCTCTCAAGTATATTTTCAAACGAAAATTTTATATCTGGCTTGACAACTCTCGTAGATGATCAAGATTTGAAAAATAGTATAAATGATCTAGAAAATTTGATTAGAAGACAAGAAACAGATGAAAACGGAAATATCATTGAAATATTTCCAAAAGAAGCAATTTCACCTGAACCTATTGACTATATTGAATGTATTGTCTTATATCCGAATCAATATCCAGCAACCAAACAAACAATAAAAGATATAGTGACTGAAATCAATGAACTTCCAGATCATGGAGTTCAAAATGGAGATTTGTTATTAACAATTGCTCTCATAAAGATTTGGAATTCTGGAAAACGTTGGCTTTTACCAAATGAGGTCTATGATACAATAATGGAATTTGTGAAACAATTACAAGCAAAAAAATTAACTGATTGTAATGCTCTTCGAGATGAAAAGATATTTCCAGAGGTTCATCAAATGCTTCAAACATTTTCCAATTCGTGGGGTCAAACTAAAGTTTTTTGGACTCGACAAATTAGTGCAGAACTCGCCGTGAAACAAATAATGATTGGAAATACAGAATTGAAACAACGGGCACAAGATTATACAGAAATATTATTAAATTTACAAAAGGTAGAAAATATAGACCGTAAGGCAATAGAAGATTTCATATCAGTGAAAGTGATGGAATATCAAAGCAAAATGCAAACCGAAAATTATGCAATGATATATCATCAAATAATATTTGATATCATTGGTGAAATCAAAAAAATAAATAAAGAAATGGGAAATAAATTAGAATCTGGTTTTACGAATGAAGTTAATTTATTCAAAGAAAGTTTAAATAGATGGGCATATATAACAGAATGGGTTTATCAATTCGAACATAATCCAGCGAATCAAACAAAAATTGCAACAGAGGCATGGTCAGAATATCCATTATCAAATGAGGCAATTCATAAAATAAGAAATTATTATGGAGAAAGAAATATCATTCATGAATATCGTTATTGGCTTGGTGAATTAGCATATTTGGAAGCAATGTTTCATCTATATAATCAAAATTGGAATTATACTTTAGAGAACTTCGTTGAGAAATTTGAACTTTTGATTAAACGAGATGAAATAGAAAATGAAGCATTGCTTGAAATTGAACTCCCTAAACAAATTCAAAATCTTCAACAAATTGAAGCTAAGACAGGTCAGAAACAAGAATATCTACATTCAGAAATAGGTTTGGAAAATTTGAAAACTTTTACTAAGACAATGTTAATTCGTCAAAAATATTATATATTTCGTCAAATTTATTCAGATTTCATCAAACAAAATGCAGGAATAGAATCTCGAGTAATGAATGAATTTTTACAAAGACGTTTAGAAGAACGAAAGAAAGATGAAAAACAATCTGCGAAAGAAATGCAAATTCAATTCGATTTAGAAGATGCAGCAGAAAATGCTGGCGTTGAAACTGAGCAATTAGTTCCAGAGGATCAACAATTGATGAATCCTCAATTAAATGAAGATGAGATTTTAAATGAGGAAGATGAATCAAATTGGGTCAATAATTGCATGCAATTTATTACAAATGCTAAACAATTTTGGCAGACTTATTGTGAAAATAAAAATAATTTAATTCCTTTATTTCATTTAGATGCCAATCAACTTGGAATAATTCATATACTTAATCAACAAAGAAATTTGATAAATGATAAATCAAA
>CAJUGF010000074.1:1898-3467 GCA_910585915.1 uncultured Bacilli bacterium
AATTCTATGAAATAATAAAGAAAAAATGTGTAATTGAATATGTCAGATGGAAAAGAAATGTCCCTCCATCAAATATTGATGAAGAAATAAGTAGATATAATGTTCAAGCAAATGATGAAAACTCAATTAATCGAATAGTTGATTTATTTCGTTCGGATTTTTTAAAATATAAACCAAAATTACAGAAATTATATGACTTCTTAATACTAAAAACGAATTTACCTGATTTTGATGATTGGTCAAATTCAATATGGATAGAAACAGAATTAGAACAAAATTTGAATGAATGGATTCAAAAGAAAAACGAAGAAACACTTTATCTTGATGATTATCAAAAGTATTTCAGTCAAGTTGTTGCTTTATTGCGTCAAGGATTAGATAAGTATAATATCAAAATTGAAAAGATTCGAAAGATTGCAAATCAATTATTTCCAAATGATATTAATTTATATGTCACCAAAGATAATGATGATTGGAAACAAAATATGAATGCAAAAATAAATGATCCAAATTTCAGAGGTCAAATTCAAGCTGAAATTCAGCAATGGGATGCAAAAGCAAATGAAAGATTATCTAAAATTCAAGCAATACTTCAAAATCAAACAACAGCAGGAAAAGTGACACAAGATAACTATCAATCAGCAAAAACAGATTTTGAAAATAAATTTATTAAAAATGGAAATATAATCGATTCAAATAAAGATGCTGAATTACAACAACTTTTAGTTTATTCAGAAGCTCAGAAAAATGAGAAAGTTACAATTGATAAAAAGCAAGAAATTGCAAATTTGTTTGCATCATATGGTGTTCCTGTTTCTGATAAAGATTTAAATAAATACACAAGTGATTACTTCATGAGCACAAATAAACAATTGATAATGACAGATATTAATACAAGAATTTTGAGAGAAAAAGAAAACAGAGATAATGCTGATTTGACAGAATTTGAAAATAAAATTGTCCCACAAATACAAATGATTAATACAATTAGTCAAGTCATTCCAAGAGTTCAAGCAATTTCAATTGATGCAAAACGTCAACAAATAATGAATACTCAGAAAAATCGTCCTGCAGAAATAAATATTGTTAAAGGTCAAATTCAAAATGAAATAAATCAAGCTTTCTCCACATGTCAATCATCTCAAATACAACATTATCTCACAGAAATTCAGAAAAAAATTGATTACACTCGTAGATCTTGTAATCTTGGTGAAGAAATTGAAAAAATATTAAAGACAATTATTATTGAAAATCAAACAATTGCGAAACATCATGAGAATTTTTTGGCATGGAAATCTGTATGGGATGCAAATGAGTTAACCATTGATAATAAAATCAAAGAAATTGTTGAAGTGATTCGTAATCAAAATAATTCAGGATTTAATGCACAAACAGTATCGAATGAAATCTTCACAACAATTTGTTATCCAAATTTTGATCAAAATCTTGTAATTCAAAAATTAAATCAAAAATTAGAAGAAGAAAAGAAAAATAAAAAAGAGAAAGAATATCAAACTCAGATAAATAGTTTAAAGTCATAGATCGGAAGAGCGTCGTGTAGGGAAAGAG
>CAJUGF010000075.1:0-2569 GCA_910585915.1 uncultured Bacilli bacterium
AAAATTAATTTTTACTTTTCATATTCATTGATATATTATTTATAACGCATTTTATTGAATAGACATTTTTCTTATTTTGGTTGAAATGCTTGAATGGTTTATATATTCTTGACTATTGAAATTTAATTAAAATTTTAAAATGGTGATAATAAAAAAGAGAAAATAATAATGTAAATAAAAAAGCTTGGAATTGATATTTGTCTCATTTTATTCAATCGATTAAAATTGATTTTTTAACATGGAAAATTATTTTGAGCTGGAGCAGCCCGGTTTGCTTGATATAATTTCATTACCTGAGATTATTCATACGACGATCACTTTGCTCATACCTGTAATTGTAGTGAAATTTGCATGATTATCCTAACCTTATTCTAAGATAAGTAAGTTATTTGGTTCGATTTCTAGAAGTTTTTTAGGAAAAAAAAAATAAATCACTTGTAAAGCAATTTTCAAAGAGTAAAATAAATAGAATTTATTTAAAGAAAAGAAAGCATATAAATAAAAAGAAAACTAAAAGTAAAAAATGAATTCTTCTTCTACCACTAAAAAGATGTATTTTTAACTTAATATAAAAAGGAGCCTGAATCTGTTTTAATGAAATGCAATTCGAAAATGCATCTTGATCAATTTTAATTGCATTTGATTGGATAATAACAAATTGTAAAGAAATGCAGTCATTGAATGCATTTTTACCAATTCTTTCTACAGATGTAGGAATTGTCACTCCAATTAATGATTTGCACTGATTGAATGAGTAATCTTCAATTGATTTGACTGAATGAGGAATTGAAATACTTGATAATAATTTGCATTCGTTGAAAACAAATGAATCGAATGAAGTTATTGAGCATGGTTCTTCAAAGAGTATTTCTTCTAATGATACACAGCCAGAAAATGCAAGACTGTCAATTGAAGTTACAGAAGAAGGAATTGTGATACTTCTCAGTGACCAACAATCAGCAAAAGCTGAATATCCAATTGAAATTACTGGTAAAGGAATTGATATTTCTGTTAACGATGAACAGTAACTGAAAGAAAAATGTCCAATATATGTAATTGATGAAAGGTTTGTATATTCAAAATCTTTATTTGAAGATTCTTCTGTTTGAAATAAATTTGGTTTCAGTGATGAGCATCCAATTATAGCAACAGATGAATGAATTGATTTATCTGTTAAAGACGAGCAATAACCAAAAGAATTATATCCTAAAAATGTAACAGAAGAGAGCTTTGAACAATTATCAAATATTTCATTACTAATTGAAGTCACAGATGAAGGAATTGATATTTTGAGCAATGATGAGCAAAAAGCAAAAGCTTCGCATCCAATTGATGTAACAGATGAAGGAATTTGTATTTCAGCTAATGATGAGCAACTAAGGAAAACATGATCACCGATTGAAGTAACTGAAGATGGAATTGATATTTTTGTTAATGAAAAGCAATTCCAGAAAGAACAAGAATTGATTTTAGTAACAGAAGATGGAATTTGAATGGATCTTAATGATTTACAAAAAGAAAAAGTATTTGCTTCAATTTCTTTTATTGGACATTGAAGTTCTATTTTTATCAATGATTTGCAATAAGAAAAAGCTCCTTCCTTGATTGAAGTCACAGATGATGGTATCTTTATTTTAGTAATTGATAAGCATCTAGAAAATGCACGATCACCAATCGATGTAACTGAAGGTGGAATTTTAATACGATGCAAAGATGAACATTCATAAAAAGCATAATCATCAATATAAGTAACAGATGGAGGAAGAATCACTTGTGTTAAAGATGAGCATTGAAAAAAGGAACTTTTTGGAATGTATGTAAAAAAATGTGGAATTGAAATTTGTCGCAGTTTCTTCAATCCATAAAAATTGAGTTTTTTATCTTGACCATAATTATGAGACAATAAAAAGTAAACAATTGGCAAATTGTTATGATTGGCAGCTAGAATAATTGAACAATTATAAAATGTTGTTTGAAAATAATTTCCTTCTGAATCATAATGAACATAAGACTCATTGATTTTAAAAGATTTGTCTTTCATAATTAACGTGACCAATTCATAATAATTATATTTACTGCAAAATTCCAAGAAAATTGGATCCGAATTGAATTCTTCAGGGAAAAAGTTGTAGTTATAATAATGAAAACAATGATCATAAAAGTTTTCTTTTAAGCATTGTTGATCTATAAAACTCTCATCTAAATAATTGTCGTGAATGTAATTTGCGATTTCATTGTGATGACATTTAATTGCTTCATAAAAGCATTCTAAATAAGTTTCATCTTTTGGTTTGACTTCATTTTCTTCGAGAAGTCGAATTATTTCTGGATTTCTACCATGAATTGCATAAAGCCACAATGAAGGCTCCAATTCAATGTGATTTAATCGTAAGTATTGAAAAATTTGAATGGATCCAAAAAAAGATGCGTATTCAATTAATGTAGTTTTCCTCTTTCGCAGAAATGGATTGGTTTCAAATATTGATTGATGTATTATGCTTGATAATGAAATATTGTTTTGATTAATATAGATTACGAATTCTTGAATTTTATCGTTTCGAATCAAATG
>CAJUGF010000075.1:2579-3317 GCA_910585915.1 uncultured Bacilli bacterium
AATCAAATGGCAAATGTGTGTTTCATTTTCTCCAATTCTACATTTTTCTAGCCAGGTATCAAAATCGTAAGAAAATTTTTTTGAAAATTTAGATTCAATTCTTTTTATCTTTTTTTTGCTAATGCTTTTTTTTAATATGGGATAAAAATAATATATGTATTTCATCGAATTATATAATTTTTTTCTATATAAATATGTTAAAACGGATTTATCAATTGTAATGATGTTTTTTTCAAAAAGAAAACGAAGAAAAATTAAATTATTACCAAATGTATTCAACAAATCTAAGCTTGAAAAAAGAATTTTGATGTCCTCTCGTAGATGTGAAAAAATAAGATCAATTATTTTGAGAAAATCGATTGTCCTATAATGATTTTTTAAAATTTTAGATATACAATTAAGAAATAACGTCAATTCTTCCCGATTTTCATGAAAATTTTGTAAAAAACAAATCTTTTTTGATTGTTGGTTTTCGATTTCATTATTACATTCAAGAAACTCTGATAGAATGCAATAATCACTTTTCTTATGTTTGATATATTCTCTGATTTGCATATCTTTATATACATAATCTATGACAAACGAACTATGTCAATTTTGATTTGTAAAATTCAAAAAGTATTCAAAAAAAAAAATTTCAATTTAGATAGAGTAATAGATAAATAAAATTATGAAATTAAATTTAATTACGATAGAATCCTCTACTTTGGTGATGGCATTATTACCAAAGAAATTGGA
>CAJUGF010000076.1 GCA_910585915.1 uncultured Bacilli bacterium
ATGAAATATAAGCATTCTCAATTTCAAGATTCTTTGGAAAGATGATCTCAAAGACTTGTCCACTTACAGATCCAGAGTAATCAATCTCAAGAATGTTGTATGTTGAACTGTCCTGAGAATCCGAATCACTTAATTTATGGATATTATTTGCATCGATAATGAATTCATCACAACCTTCTTCATAAGTCATTACACTTTCAATAGCAGATGGAGGAGCATTCTCTAAAGTTGAAATTCTATCTTCATGGTCAGCAAGTTTGGTCCCATGTGTATCGATAACAGTTCGATGTGATTGAATGTCGTTAGTTATATCTGTCAATGCTTTCCCAAATGTTTCGAAACATTCTTTGACACTTTGAGGTTCACCATATTCTTCACCAAAGAAGATTTTACAACTACCATCGATTGTGGCATCACCTTTAACATGAATTGAATCAAATATTCCATCACCACCTTTGCCAGAACCTCCTATCAAGGCTCCATCTAATGCATTTTGTTTGGTTAATATTGCAGTCATTTATCTTAATGTTAAACTATTTTGCACTATACATCTCAATTAATTTAATGTTAATCCAAAATGAGTGGTTTATTTGGAGGAAGACATCCACCAGGTACAGGTTCAAACAGACGAAATCCATCTGGAACAAACAATAATTCATCTGGAACAAACAATAATCCATACAGCTTCCAATCATCAAACAATAATGGGTTCAAATTCCCATCTAACAACAACTCCCAACCATCAAACAATAACAATAACAATAATTATTTCAATTTAGATGAATTTTATGATCCTTCAATGGATTTCAATAAAAATATGGTTAATACCAAAACAATGAGTCAGAATGGAAATCAATTACAAGCTACATTAACAGAGCCAAATCAGAATGCATTACAAGTTATTGAACATAATAGTGATAACAATAAAGTAGTTGCATTAGCACATATTCAAGCCAATGCTAAACATGATGAAGATATTCTGAAAGATAATCAAAATAATCGTCAATTCCAATTGGCCCAAACTGCTAACAACAACTATCCTCAAAATCTTCAAGCATATACAAATCACCAGAATGCAATGCATAAAAATGAAATGGAAAAATATAAGAAAAGATCAACTACGATTGCAAGTTTAGATAACTCAGCTTATCTTGAAAGTGTTCACAATTACTTTAAGCAAATATGTTTGAATCAAGGTATTGAGCTAGATAATCCTCATTTGATGCTCACTAGTGGTCATACAGGATTGTTTACAGAGCCAGAATTAAATGCCCATTGTTACAAGAGATCAATGATATTTTATGGTGTTGCCTCATATGATCACGAAGATTCGAAAGTAACAATATATTATATTGATGGCCATAGACCTGATGTCATCAAATTAGGGAAAGGCTATTATCCATCATTCTCAAAATGCCGAAATTATAAAGATATACTTTTAGTTAGATTTGGAATAGACCCATTGGTCAAGAAACCTGGTAAAATTGAAATTTGTTCAGAATGGAAATGCAGTGATTTGATTCCATGTGACATTCCATGCAACATTGTATGAGTACATGTTTATCCAGCATTGATGTTATGAAAGAAATTTGTTCAAATAGATGCAAGGGTTTCATAAATGAAATATTTTGATTTAAGAATCGGTTATCATTATTTTTAATGTCGACACAAAGATGTCAGATGAACAACCAGCAATTGAAGGAGGTGAACGTCCACCAGAATTACCCCCACCAGAAGAAGAAGGTGAACGTCCATGGCGTTGGCAATTCAATCATGCACCATTCAATGCATTCGAAGCAGGTGTAAAAATTAAAAGTAGGCCAACACATAAAGCTAAGATACCCATTGGATTCAATTATACTCCTGAAGAAGTTAATAATTATACACTTAAGAACCTAGTTAGCAGTAAGATGGCACGTGATATTGTTAGATCCACTAAATTCATGCCAGGTGCATTTGAGATTTGGAATGCAAATCCAAAAGGTGGAAACCATAAATATAGAGGTGGAGCAGAAGATCTCGATGGAGACAAAATATCAGAATTTGTTGTTAGACGTGATGGTAAAATTGTTGCTGTTAATGGATATACAACTAAGAATTCTGATGCAGTCTTCAAGAATTTGTATTACACTGGTCACGATACGAAAGACAAACGTAAAGAACAAAGCTTTAAAGATTGGATCTATAATGATTACTATGGACCTGTATATAATGATGACTATTCAGAGGTTACTAGATGGGCTCATCATGATCCAAAAATACATAAAGCATGGAGTAAGAGAATGAATATTCATGCACCATCAAAATCATTATCATCATATCAAGCATTTGCACGTTACATTGTTGCCCCAGCATGCAAACAAGCATTTCTTGAACTCGGTGGAGGTACTGAAGAAGGTGCCAAATTTGCTCGTAAAGTTGCTGTAGAAGTAAGTCAAACTAAAGCATTTGAAGCATCACTTGCAGCAGCAATGTATGCAGCATTAGTTAAAGATCCATGTTTGTCTCAGATGCAAGATCTTAAAGAAAGACAGAATGAATTCATTGTATTGAAACAACAATATGAACCAACTTACAACATTGATTTCGAATCTGATAATGTTGCAGAAACCCCAGAATATAAAGCATTTGAGAAATGGCTCTTTGCGAAACCAGCTGTTAAACAAGCTGTTAGAACCTATATGCATGATGTATTAACCACTTCCAAAGAAGAATATATTAATACCATTAAAGGTCAAATCATCACATATCTTAATGAACATGTTAAGGGATATAGACAAAAATATGATGAAGACTTTGCAGCAGCCAAAGAAGCAGCCAGAATAAGGTATGGATTTGAGTAAATATATTCTTATTAGCTTACATTTCCATTATTGCAATCGATTACAATCTTGTGATGTTTATTCATATTTTTGTATCGTTCATACAATTCATCAAACGATATGCTCATAGGAATCTGATGAGTAATATATCTCAACTGCTCTTTTGAATATGTACCAAATACGAATACTGT
>CAJUGF010000077.1:0-1269 GCA_910585915.1 uncultured Bacilli bacterium
TATCAAATAAACCTGTAATTTCTGAATCACCAAGGACTGAATTATTGTTTGCTTGTAATGTTTTATATTCATTTTCCAGTCTTTGAACGCCATCTTCATTTTTATAATATTCTTCTGCTTTGAATGTTGGATCAATTGCTTTCATTCTTGTTGTTAATAATTCATATGACATCTCTATTGTAATTTTATTGACATCACTTCCATATTTATCAATAACATCTTCTAATTTCTTTGCTTGCGATGTAAGAGTATTATTATAATCATTAAAAACAGACATGAATGTTGGATGATATTTATAGTAATTAAGCCAATCATCTTCTATTTTAGTTAAATATTTAATTTGTTCTTTCTTTGTTTTTTGTGATTCCCACTTTTTTCCAAATTCGAGTTCATAACTATGTGCCAGATTTGATAATTCAATTTCATCTTTTGCTTTTTCATAATTACCTTCCCATTTTTGATATGCTTGTGCCCAATCTAAGAGTTGATTTTTATCATCATGATAAGAATTATAATATGGAATAAATTTCCCAATTTGGTTCCATTTCTTTTCTTCTTGTCGATATTCTTTTTCCATTTGTTCGAAAAATTCTTCTCTCTCATCTTCTTTTGTGAATTTTTCCCATGTTTTTTCATCAATTTTCTTACCTAATTCATTCCATTTTTTCAGATATATTTTTTTCCTTTTTTCATTTTTCATAAACTGAATTGCGTCCTTTGCATCATCATTTTCATGTTTAGTTGAATACATATACCTTTTCCATAATTGTTCCTGGGTTACTGGAACTGTTGGATCATTCACTAATTGTAATAATTCACTATTTTCATTGAATGCTTTCTTTCGTCTATCAAACGCATGGAGAAGATTGGCTAATTTTTCATTTTGTGATTGAAAACTATTATCGTCTTTCCATTGAACATCTTCACCACTCTTCCTTTTCCAGAGCTTTGACAAAATATGATAATAAAGCTTTGGAATATCATATTTTTCATCTTTTATTAATTGATCTAAAATTGGTGTTGTTGTGTCATAATTTCTTTTCAAATCATCATGAAATGAAACAATTTCGGAATCAGATTTACAATTTGAAATAATCGTATCCAAATCATTCTTTTTATTTTTCAAGTTTTGATATGATTGTGACCAAGTATCAGCCATCAAAGCGTTTACATCATTCTCCTTTAGTTGATATTTATTTATCAATTCATACTTAATTTGGGTAGAATTCATTGCATACAAAGCGTTAGTATATGTTTTATAGTCATTTT
>CAJUGF010000077.1:1279-2958 GCA_910585915.1 uncultured Bacilli bacterium
CATATCTGTTATCGTTTTTGTATCACCTATTAAAGCATTATATTCATCTAATTTCATTTGGAATTCTTGAGATTTAAACGCTTCATCATCTTTCGTTTTTGTAGAATAGATTTCTTTTAATTTAGCAATTCCTTCAACGGATACTGTTTGACTTTTTGCAAGTTGATCATCACCGAAACTTAATATTTTTCCTAACCAAGTTCCATGATCTAAGAATATTTTTGCTTTTTGTTTATCTTGTTTAAATTTCTTGACCAATGATAACTTTGTTTGATGATCTTTTCCTGAATAAGTATTATAATCCTCAATTTTCCCTGTCAAATTAGAATCTAGTTTATAATCTTTATAATTATTCATTATTATATCTATTGCATCATTTGTTTCTTTCATTTCATTAACGGATGGATTACTTGGTTGTTTTTCAAAATATGGCTCTTGAAATGTTTTATGAAAATGAGCAAGATTATATAAATATTCTAATTCTGTTTTTCCTTTATGATAATCATTTTCATAATAGATTTGACATTTATCAGCTGAACTTCTTAACGTATCTTCACTGAAATAAATTCTATAATTTTGTAATATTTTCGAAAAGTTATCTGATCCCCATGATTCTCTTCTATCTTCTTTAAACATCCCTACAATATTTCGCAATTCATGTAATCTTTCCGTTAATTGATTTTCTTGATATTCAAAATATTTCTTAAAACATTTATTATCTCTTGGTAATTCTTCATCATCAGGTTTCCATAATTTAACTAAAATGTCTTTCTTTAATTTTTCAATTTCTAAGAATTTTAATGCGTCTTGAGGATTCTCATATTTCTTTTTCAACTCATCATATGTAATTTTGACATTTATTTTATCTTGATTCTTGTATGTATCTAACGTTGATTGTACTTCAGTGATGTCCCAATTCTCATTCTTTTCACGAATTGTCTCTGCTTCTTGAACAATTGTTTGATATTTGGTTGCTGGATTTGATAGATCCAAATTTGCTGGAGGATGATATTTTTTATTTGTAATTTGTTCATAATATTTTTCAGCAATTGGAATTAAATAATTGTTATACATTTTATTTGAATCCCATGTAATATCATAAGTTATATCAATTTGATGATCATTATCTAATCTTGATTTGATGTTTCCATGATTTCTAAAATCAGCATTTCGATTCCAATTTGTTTGAGATTGTGTTCTTGAATTATGTTCACTTTCAATTCCATCTAATAATGTATTTGGATCTTCGTTTGACAAAACTTGTCCTAAAAATGTATTGATATCGGTTCGTACTTGACCTGTTTTTTGTGTTTCTAAATCTCTTTGTAATTTATAATTTTTGAAGAATTTCAAACAATGTTCTAAATTCCCATGAAACTTTCCATATGCCCTTTTTCGTGCCAAATCAACTGATCCACCAAAATCATCTTTGAATTCTTCTAAATAACCTTTCAATGTTTTATTCTTTTTCCATTGATTATTGAAAATTTCTATATTTTGAGTATAGTATTCTTCTAATTTTTTCTGTGTTTCATCTATTGAATTACCAAAATATTTTACTATTTTACTTAAATTTACTTCTTCATCTGGGTGAAATTCGTGATAAAAATGATAGAGTTGAGATAATTTTCTAATTGCAACAATAGCTAAATAATTCCCATTGAATTCACTTCTCCAAG
>CAJUGF010000078.1 GCA_910585915.1 uncultured Bacilli bacterium
AATTTTTCTCATTTAAAAGAATTAAATGACTACATCTAACCAAAAAGACCAACCAAACTTGTTGCATTTACCAACCAAACCAAAATATAGTAAACGAACATTTGCTACAGAAACATTAAGATTAATTAATTTGAGATTAGGTTATTATAGAAAGGTTTTAAATAACCAAAGTATTAAGAATGAAAAGAGAATAAAATCTATAAAGGCTAAATACGAACGTGATATGAAAGTTAGAAAGTTATTAAATAAGGCAATAAAGAATCTATATAATTGAATTATTTTTGAGATTAAATGCCTAGAATAGCTATTAGTAACTTTAGTGGCAAATTAAATGCACAAGACTTAGCACGAATAAACACACGTTTAAACAACGAACTTAACGCAGGCTTGGATAATAATCCAAATGGAAGAGGAGCTTGGCGACAATTAGCATCTTCACTTATGAACTTCCTTAATGAATACGAGTTTGCTAATAACGAAGGATTTGATGTTAATGATGAAAGAATTGGAACTTTTATAAATAGAGTTAAACAAGAAGAAACAGAAGATTTAGTAGATGATGTTATAAATATGACAGGTAATAATTTAAAAGATACTATAAATATAGGAAATAGCATACCACATAATACTGGTGTTAATATGAATCCTTTAAAAAATTATACTCCTGTAGTTTTCTCAGATAATACTGACGATTTAATTGAGGATGTTGCAAATATGACAAGTAATAATATAGGAAATAGCATAATACAAAATTCAAACTTTTCTCAATCACAAATGCAACAACCACAGCAAATTAATCCTTTAGAGGATTTACTTATTAATACAATATCTGTTCAAGATTTATTGAATATCTATAATAAATATTGTCCAAACCCAATATCAATCCAGCAAGTTCAACAAAACTCACAAGGTAACCAAGACTTAGCAAAAGCATATTTATTAAATGAAGTTCTTAAAGCAGCTCGAGATGGATATTTAGTTAAAGGAATAGGAGGAGGCTTTGGTCATTCAAAAATTGGAATGAATGACTTAATGCATATCATTTTGGATTTACAACGTGATGTTAAAAGAGTCTCAAATGCAATTTCACCTCAAGGAGCTCAAAAAATGGTTGATAAACATAATGCAGAAAATCCATCAAGCCCATGGACATTGCATACCAATGATATTAATGGAGATAATATTCCTGATATTATTATTCGAAACAAGAGAGGCGAACCAATGTACGTCAACGGTTATACAACAAAAAAGAGCAACTATCCTTTAGTTTATAATTATTATAAAGAACATCCAACAAGAGAATCAAGAAAGAAATATCCACTTTCACAATATAAGAATGACATAATGAATGTTCAATATGTTAATGAAGGGAATGCTGAATTATGGGGTAATCTCAAAGAAAAATGGAAAAGACCAAAACAATTTGTTAATGATGAAGGTTTAGATTATAATATGAGTGGATATTCATTAAGAGTTCCTAAGAGACTATCTTCATACCAAAGATTTGTTAAATATGTATTAGGTGAAGTTAAAAATGATGCATTTCAATTTATTTTACAAAATGGCATGATTATTCCAGACCAAATTAAGTTGAGAGCATTCTCTAAAGCAGCTGGATATTTATGGCGAACTAAGATTTTAGAACCATTATATCGTAAATATCAAGCCAATACAGAAGGCGATGCAAAGATAATTAAAAAGAAAGCAGCTGGAGAAATTGATAATACAGTTTCAAAAATAATTCATGATTTACATAATGATGGAGGTGCATCAAGGAAAAATCTATTAAATGATTTAATCGCTTCAATTACTAATGAAACTATATCTAATTATTCTGGACAATATCAAATGGTAGAACCTCAACTAAGTGAGTAAGATATTTAAGATTATTTTTAGATGAAAACAATTTCAATAATGGATATGACTTCATCTAGCAGCAAATCTCAGGCCTTAACAGGCCCGATTAGCAACTTTCGATTAGATTTCATTCGTGATAAAGTAAATGATACATTAAATGATAACATAGATGAGATTGGTGGTGCATTAATAAATGATATCCATCCTGATATAAACATTAAGTACAACAGTGTGAATGTCATCGTTGGTAAACAAGGTCAAGGTAAAACTGTTATTGCTTTAGAAGAAATTATCAAAATAAGTCTAATAAACACGCATCACTTACTTGTCTATATCACAAAGAATGGTGATGAAAATGATAGAAGCTTCCAAGCACTAAAGCATTTAATCAAAATTCCTCACGTTACAATAAGTGAGAAAGAAGCAAAAGGATTTATTGAAACATTGATATCTGCAAAAAATTTGTATTATCTAATCAAAAGAGAGAATTTAGAAGACCAAATAATGGATGACCAAAAATATGCAATGTTTGATGTGCTACATATTAATAATTTTGATAGGGATTATTTACACACTATTGTTTTATTCGATGATATAAGTAACAGTAAATTGTTCTCTTCTGAGGAATCTTATTTCAGTCAGCAACTTAGAAGATGTAGGCATACAAATATTACTTACTTCTTATTGATTCAAGGATGGAAAGGAATCAAACCTCATATCAAAAATGAAATCACGACATTATTTATCTTTCCATGCTTCAACAAGCAGCAACTACATTACATCTATTCTCAATCAGCCAGCAATTTACAATTTGATGAATTTTACCAAAAATATTGCCAGCTTCTACAAATTCTTAGAGACAATCCGGATACTCATCCTTATATGATAGTTCAGGTTAATTCAGGTGGTGAGACCACTGTATGTGTTTGAGGGTTCATGCCCGAAACGGTACTTCATACCTGAAGCGCTTTGTGCTGAACCACTGTATGCGTTTGATGAATTCAGG
>CAJUGF010000079.1 GCA_910585915.1 uncultured Bacilli bacterium
TTCAAAATCTTTAAGTGGTACAAATTCAATTGTTGCCATTTGTATAAAGGATAAAAAAATATTTAGAATAATGAATTTAACATTTTACTCTTTCCCTGCTGGCACGCCAGTTTGATAGTATTCAACACCATTTACACTCCATGTGAAATATGTGTCGGAACATATCCATGCTTCTGGTGATGGTGGATGCATATTTGGGTATTCTGGATCGGGAATAAAATATGTGTCATCTTCTCCACGATACATTGGCTGACCTCTAAATGTAACAGTTATTGAAGTGCTACCTGTGTCTAATCCATCGAATACATATCCTGCATTACTTCTTTCGAGTTGAAAATTGATACCAAATGATGTTCCGTCAGAACGACAATTTAAATAACGTTTACCAGTTGTTGGGTCGTTAAGTGGCTGTGTAAAACTATCTTCAAATTCTTGTGTTGCTTCTAACGCTCCATCTAACTCGTTTGCAATCAATTGATGTTGATAGAACCTGGCTGCACAAGTATTAGCAAATTCGGTATCTGGATATGTTCTTTTATTAACAACTAATTGCACATTTTGATACATAATATTATCAAAACATGTTATATCTGCAGGGCTCTTAGGGAACATCATTGTGATATTTGTTGCATTACGTAATGGAATACTTTTACTGATTTCTAATCCATTTACCTTTGCTGTTCCTTCAAATATTTCTCTTGTGAGTTCTTGTGATGGAATCAATAATGGTGTTTGCAATTCACGAACCAATCCATTGTAAACATCTTGTTTTAATCCAAATCCTGCTAAATTTGAGCGACCTAATTGAATAGTACCACCGAGAACATCTAGTGTTATCTTTTCTGTTTTCAGGTTGATTGAATCAGATTTTGTTGTTGCTAATAATGCACCTTTCAATTCACTTTTAATAATTTTCACTGTGTCGCCAGCATCTAATGGTTTATCAGGATTTCCAGCAGCGATTAATTCAGCAAATTCCTTTTTATTAACATCATCACGTGATACTTTATATTTAGTGAATTCTTCATCTGTGTATCCAAAATCAATTGTTGGATGCTCTAGTACATCATCATCATATACATTTACGCCTTTATATCTTTGATACTCTATATGAAGCTTTTGTGAAGGAGTTGGATTTGATGAATAATGAGAGACAATCACTGATGGTCTACCAATTTGTGTGAATTTACGTGATATAGGTATAACAGCAGGCATTTCTTCATCTATTTCTTTATCTTCTAAAAATTGAAGTGTTTCTTTAACTACATTTGGATTCACTTGTGCCCATACAAGTGCGCGTAAACTTGTTTTTACTTCTTCTTCTATTTCTCCACAGATTGCATTAGGATATAATTGCCATGCTTGAAGTGCTAATTGGTCTACAAATGGTATAGTCAATTCGATGGTAAATTTATGTGGTTGTCCATCTGCAATATCTTTTAAGTCTACATAACAGCCACAAATTGATGGAGAGAATTGTGAAACATTTTCCCATGTAGAATGTGAATATTTTGATGTTGCTTTTGCATCTCTTGGCTTAATAGAATTATATGCAAATGATTCACGTTGTAATTCATCTTGACGATATGCACCTAAGAGTTTATCATTAATCCAAAATCTACAATCTTCATAGAATTCTACAGCATTTTTGAATCCAACAAATATTTTCATAAGTCCATGTGTGTCAGCAGATACGTCAATTGGTTTTGATAATTTTATGATAAAATCTAAAAGAATAGTCGTAAATGACTTCTCAATTTGTGTAATTGTGTGCCCAGAATGTGTTAATTTTATTCGTGTTTTTGTACCTACAGGTAATGGTGCATCTTTATCTTTGAATTCCTCCATGACAAACGAAAATGTGTTATCTCCACCGTTTCTTTGTATAAGATTACGTAATTTTGATTGAAAGAATGATAAAACATCACCCTCATCATTTCCTAAATTCTTTGTTTGTGCGTTGTAATAAGTCATTTGTTTAAATATAAAAATAATGTTTATCATAATTTACATTTTATTTACGACAGTAAAGTAAACTAAACTTTGTTTATGTTTACTGGAATTGAAATGGCATTTGGAAGTTGGTTTAAAAATTTGATTAGCGGTGCAAAAAATATTATTGGAAAAGCATTACCAGTACTTAAAAAAGGAGCAGAAATTGTATCAAAAGTAGCTCCAGTTATTGGAGGCGCGATTGGTGGGACAGCAGGAAATGTTATCAATAAAATAGGCAACTACGCAGGGAAATTTGCGGGCAATAAGTCTGTAGGTGTTAATGGGGCGGGTATCAGACAAACTAACAATGGACAACGTCCCTTAGAGCTAGCGCATAATACACCTGTAAATGCCCAGTATTTTAATCCAGGAAGATTTGATATACCATTATTGAAGTAATTTAAATTTATTTCAAATGTAAATGAACGATGTGAAAATAATTGAACCTATCTCAAAGTATACTAAAGAGTTTGATACAGTTGATGAATTTAATTTGTATTATAACAAGCATAAAAATGATATGGATTCACTTACAACGCATAAATTAAACAAAATGTATTACATAAAAGGATATCACATAACGAAAATAAAAAATGTTTTAATGTTAAAGAAGATTAAAGAAGAGAATATTATAGAGCAAAAAAATAGTGAGATATCTGAATTGAAACAAGAGATAAAACAGATAAAAGAAACAATAAATAATATTATTCATTTTTTAAATCCTAATAATCAAGTTGACAGCAACTGCTATGCAGACTCTTACAAAGTA
>CAJUGF010000080.1:0-2096 GCA_910585915.1 uncultured Bacilli bacterium
AGCTTTTGGTAATTCATATTTCATAAACCAACTTCCCATTTTTACACCAATATTACTTTCATAAGGCTCGTTTGGAGATACTCCAACATAACGAACTACTTTATAACCTAATCCCCAATAAGTTACTTTACTTCCATCATTGCTAACTACCTTTATGCAACACTTTGGCTCGTGTCCTGTTGTTACTCTAGCACTATCTGAATAATTTGTAATAATCCCTGCAACTATAAGTACAATTACCAATATTCCTATACTAATACCTATTTTCTTTTTCATACGATACATCTCCCCACAATAATTTTTAATCTCAGCGATAACTTACTATTTATCGCTATCATTATAGCATATTATCAATAATTATTCCATATACTTACACGAATTTTAATTCTAATTATCAAACTTCCAATTTTACGATTTTTTCTCTTATTTTTATTGTCTTTTTGCTATTTTTCGTAAAGCATATTTCTTATATTTTCCTCAAATTTTATAAAAAAACTATTATAAAAGCTAGTATTATAAATACATTGAAGGAATTTTACAAAAAAATGGAAGATAGTTACATATTGCGACAGACATTTTAAATACTTATATGTATAATCTCCTTGAAATTTGTCTGTTGGATTTTGTAGTGATAATAAAATTCAATTAAACTAATAATTCCACTCTTTATTCGTACCAATTATATGACATAGAGTTTTATTAGTAGGCAAATTGTTTGTATTAAAGGAGGGTAGTTTTTTATTTATTTTGGGCCTAACTTCAAAATTTCAATTAGGACAAGTTTCTAATTTAGAAATTTGGAGGTTATGTCTATGAAAGACTATTTAAAAGATTCTTTATCTGATGAGGAGGAAAGATATATTTATGGAATAATAAACAAAACCATTCTGAAATATTTTAGAAAAACAAATAAATTAGAAAAAGAAAGCATCTCTATAGATGATGATGATTTTCCAGAGGAGCTGTTGGCAACAGAAGATAAATACAACTTTGTTAATAAAAAACTTGAAACAAAAATACTAAGGGATATTTGTGCCTCAAAACCTTACTCTAAAGATGAAATGAAAGAAATTGTTGATACATTAGAAAATATAGCAGTAGAATTGGGACTTTCTATGTTTATAACACCATTGACTTTTAATGAAAAGTTAGTGGTGTTTTTATTATATCTGAAAAAGTATCAGGTTAATCAAATTGCATTTTTGCTAGATGTAAATAGAAGAACAATTTGTAATAGGGTTAATTCATTCAAAAAGAAAGTAAGTGATGTAAAGGAGAATTTAAAAAATGGAAGATAATAAATTTAATAATTACAATTTAACTAATGATGAAGTTAGCAAAATACTAATTGACTTTGAAAATATAATTAAGTCAAAAGCATCAAAACTGGGAAAATATAAAGAAGATTGCGAGCAAGAAATAAAAATGCAAATATGTAAAGCACTTACTAAAAATAGAAAAAAAGAAAAAAATTAAAAAAATTTTAAAAAACTTTCCCATTTTGGTTTTATATTGGAACTTATCTAGTAGAGGGGAAAAATAACAACTCAAATTTAAAAAGAAAGTGAGGTAAGTTCCAATGTGTTTTAAACTATTTATTTGTTATGCTGTTATTGCTTTTGAACATTTGCGAAAAGAATGTAGAATAAATAAAACGAAAATGACAGCAAAAAAACTAGCAGATACAATTTGGCTTATGTACTATGTATATGACAAAAGAAAAATCAAAGAAATGGCTACAAATATTTTGAACAATTTGGAATTAACAGAATTATGAAAATATTTATATCATTTTTAATAATTTGTTGTGCAATTTTAAATGTTTTAGCAATAATTAATACAATTCGTTTTAAAAGGTTGAAAATTAAAACTAGAAAAAAAGTTTATCATACACCAAGATTATCAGATTTACATGGAAAGGATTTTACAAACTATATAGATTATCTTACAGAAGGATTAAAGTGATTTCTGTAGTTATCTATATGGATTGTCATGTCAAAAAAGTGTTAGTAGATTTTTGCATTTTGGAGGTATGGAATTGAATAAAAGTAAGTTCAACAGAAATGAAGAAATTTATAAATTATACTTTTACAGTA
>CAJUGF010000080.1:2106-2698 GCA_910585915.1 uncultured Bacilli bacterium
AGAGATTTCAAAAGTAGTTAACATTTCTATTAGTCAAGTTAGTAGAATTGTTAGAAAAAATGAAAATTATATAGATGAAAAAGCAAAAAGAATAAATGAAAATAAATTAAAAAACAAAGAATTTACAAAACAATTTATGAAGAAAAAAAGAAAATCACAAACTATTGGAAATAGAGATGAAAAAGCTATTTTAGATTATTCGCACAATCAAGCAAGTTGTGAATTGTCTGGAAAGAGAACAATTAATAATCGAGCTTTTAGAAACTGGAACAGTAGTATCTATGAATTTCATCAAAAAACAAAGGAATACAGACTAAAAGAAGAATTTAAAAACAAAACTTCTTATGCTGTACCTAAAAAGATCAAATGGAATTGAGGGATTTTTATGGGAGATATGAAAATATATGTTGTTTTAAATATTGATAATTTCAAAAAATTATGTGAGGAAAAACTAGGAGAAAACATAACTGCTGATGATTTTATTGCATTGGAAAGTTTAAAAAAAGAACAGGTACATTTAGTGCCTAAATTTAAAGCACTTATAGATCGGAAGAGCACACGTCAGAACTCCAGTCACTGGTGAATCTCGTAT
>CAJUGF010000081.1 GCA_910585915.1 uncultured Bacilli bacterium
GAGTGAGAATACTGAAGGTAATATTGATGAATATTTTAAGCAGCTAATTTAAAACGTGGTATTGATTGAATATTATTTTTTTCATCAACAACTCTATATAATCCATTAGCAAACCCAATAACTTTATATTTACCTGGTTGCACATTTGTCCTTCTTTTCATCATTCCATCCTTTTCATTATACAGTTTAACACTCATACCTTTATTTAAATAAAATCCATCACTCATCATAATATTATAGTTCTCTTTGCATATATTCATAACAATATATGATTCAAGTTCTTTATCTTCTTGGACCATCTTTGGTGATACGCTTTTGCCAGCATATTTAGATAATGTTTTATGTGGTGCATTATTATATTGTCTCACTAATTCATTCATAATAGATGGTGTAATAATTCCTACTCTCATGTTATATGCCATATCTCTTAATGTTCTAATAACTCTATCAATCAACCCTAATGAACTATGCATAGGGTCAGTTTTTGTTTGTTTCTGCTCACGTTTCATAAAATCTGGATAATTACCCATTTTCATTCTTGGTGCAGTTCTCCAATGAATACCATGAGAATTATAATAATTTTGTGCCTTTCTCGAGTTAAACGAACCTTCTCCATCAAATGTTAAATGCTTAATGATGACACCTGATTTTATTATTTTATCGAGTGTCTTTAAATAGTTATCAGCTGATTTTTCATATTTAGCAAAGCGTTGTCTTTTCTCACTATTTTCTGAGTCATTGTCAAACAAAATTTGGTTCACTAATTCAACATATAAATATCTTGTGTTAACGTTTATCATAACAAGATAACACAGTTTATCTACAAACATCAAATCAATAATATATGAATATCTCGATGATACTTTATGCAATTGATACTTTTTATTTGATTTTAATGGGAAATATGATGTATGTTCATATATATTAACCTTCTTACCAGGAAATATTCTTTGTAATGCTCTTATTTTGTTCTCTGATTTAAATCCAATATAATTTTGCTCTTCTGGAATAGTATAGGTAGTATGCGTTGTTGGCTGATAATAAAATTTGTTAACATATCTATCATACCATTCATCTAATGATAATGATGTTTGTCCCCAATTTTGACTAACTCTAGCGAATTCATCTTTATTTAATAATCTTTCATGATTAAATACGACAAAATCATTTAGTTTATCAGTGAATGTGTCTCTTAATATGTGTCTTTGAGGTGTCTCAGATTCTTGTCTTTTATTCCATTCTTCAACAAATATATCATATAATCTTCTAAAATCATCTTCAGTTATTGGAAGTTTATTATTTTCTGATAACAATGAACGTGCTTGACTTATAGTATATTTTTGTTTGTTATTCAGTTTTTCGAATAATCTATTTTTACACTTTTGATATGTATTCATATAGTTTTTATGCCTCTGATATGCTATACTATCAAGTAATTTTTCATGAATTTCTTTGTAGTTAATTGATATAAAATTCCTTATTTGTATATTATCATTTTCTGTAAATATTTTGTCATAATAATATGTAATATTTCTATAATCCCAAGTATCATGTTTATAATGAAAATCTTCGGTTAATGCGTCATGTATTTCTCTACATATCCATTTTCTAACTGTATTGTAAATAAAGATAAAATCATTATTTCCTTCAATATCTGCTATATCATCTTTGTATCTCTGTTCATTTATTATAGCATTTATTATTTTATCCGTGTTATTATAAAGTAAATTACTCGTATTCATTTTTTATTTAGTATTAAATGAGCCAGCAAGATTGCCTCACACTACCACCTCTTAAACAATGGCACGAAAGAAAAACATTTGCATCATCAACACTTAAACAAATCAAATCACGTCTTCAATATTATCGAAAAATATTAAAGGAACCTATACCAACTGATCCAAAAAAAATAGCAAAACGTAATAAGATTCAACGCAAATATGAATATAATATGAAGGTCAGAAATTTGTTAAATAAAGCAGTAAACAATCTTTATTTATAATACAAAAATGACTTTACGACAAGCTCGCATATTATCATCAGAAGCGAAAAGCAAGAATAATACCACTATATCGCAAGAACAAAATACTAATATCAAAATAACACAGTTGCCTTATCCTAATATTCCACAAATTGATACATCCAAAACACTCAGCAGAAGCAATTCATTATCGGATTTAAAGAATTATAATCAATTGGAGACTCTTGAACAAAAAAATAAATTTTTAGAAATGCTAGTGAATGTTTATGAAGATAATCCATTAAAAGTCAATTCATATTTAGTTTGCAATACTACATCATTAATGAATATGATAAAATTATTGACAGATGCTGATAAAGTAGAATTAGTATTAAATGAAGATATAGCATGTAATTCATGTTGTAGTAGCGATAAATTAATATATATCTCAAAGATTCTCATAACGAAAAACAATAAAACTGAAGATATGAAGTATGCTTACAATGATGTTTACTCACAGTTTATAAAGTATGGGATTTCTCTCAAAATAGCCATTTAAGCTTTGAATAACGCTAATATATGTTCATTTATTTTTGCACTCACTTTTCCTACAATACTTTGTTGAATCTTTAATGTTAATGCATAATCTTCATCCAATATTCTTCCATCATATAGAATCACATCACCTATTGCATATAA
>CAJUGF010000082.1 GCA_910585915.1 uncultured Bacilli bacterium
AAGGTTCTTTGAAAATCAACTTACTGCAGGAGACCTTGATGCGATTACTCTTCAATGCACAAAGGAGTTCGAAGACAGTATGACAATGCCTAAGAATGATGCTAATGGTGTTCGCTACAATAATACTCTTAGTGATGCCAGTAGTTTTGTCTTCAATATTCAAGCTGAAAGATCTTCTGCAGGTTATTGCTTCGACGGAATTGACGGAGGTTTTGGCAACGTACAGATTCAAGTACAAGGACAACCCATCTATTCTGGTGCAAATGACACTTATTATAATGTTATCGAACCTTCAGGGAACGTAGTCCATCCATGTCCAACACAATTATGGTTGACAAGAGATACTTACTTCTTAATGAATCTCGATGGACTTGTTTATGTTGATGATCAAAGTCCTGAAGGTAGTCAAGTAGAGTAAGTAATCTTCTTTCTTTTTTTGTTTCCGTCAACCTAATTTAACTATTGCTTTCATCATAAATGCTTGCTTACCCATTTAGTAGTAAGTACAAGTTTTTTGAATTCAAGAACGTTCCTAGGGAGCCTTATGTACCAGACTATAAACTAAAAGCTTGTAAACAATATATGAAGCCAAATTTCAGTAACGAACCTGGTTGTTGGGAAGCTGATCTAATGTTTGTGAAGAACACTATCTATCTTGTTTTGATAAACGTTAATACTAGATTCTTAATAGTTGAGCCAATAGAGAGTAAAGAAACAAGAGTATTATCAATAAAGATAACAGATATTATAGTTAATTATGATGTTGATATCTTTACTATTAAATGTGATGGTGAAAAAGGATTGCAAGCAGTACAAAATGATATAATTGTACTTCGTACCAACGATGATGGAATTGTATTTGTTCCAGCAATTCACAATATTGTTCGTGAAAGTAGAATGAGGGGTAAAGAAAAAATATTAAATGAAATAATTAATAAACATAACACCAATGTACTAAAAACAATATTGTCAGAATACAATGATGAGATTGATGTAAATACTATTAAATCATGGTCAGTATACAGAATCAAATTTGTAGTAAACTCTTCTCCATATGCACTAGCCCATAAAACAGTTGATTCAGTTATAAGAACTTTACGTAATGCTTTTGGTACAAACGACACAAAAATAGCAAACAATAATTATATGCAACAGATGGTCAATTATTACAATAATACTCCTCATAATTCACTACGAGTAAGAAACTATAATTATGAAAGTGATAGTAAATATATTTATTATACTCCTGCTCAAATGCAAAACGATATTGACCTTGAATGGAAATATATAAGAATGATGAGAAGCAAATTACAAAGTATACACAAAAAACAACAACATAAAGGTCTATTAACATACAAGAAAGGAAATATAATTCTTGTTCATGTTGATTATGGTAAGACTAAAAAGAAATTTGATAAACGACGAAGAGTGTTTAATGAGATAGCTGAATTCTTAGCGTACTCTAATGGTAATGTTATATGTAAACTTCAAAATGGCAATCTGATACAAGTACCTATTGCGTACACAAAGAAAATTGCAAATAGCTATGATGAACTAAATAAAGATTATAAACTGTACTTTGGTATGTAATAAATGACTAAACTATACTTCCATACGCAAGATAAAGAATTTCAGCTTCCTCTAGAATTTGTGAGTAGTAGGAACAAAAGATATATTGTCGTTCAGTATGTAGGTGCAATAGTGAAAGATACGCTTGTTGGCGATTTGATGGTGCACAGTGATATCGTTCAGCAATATGGTTACTGCGATCAATTTATAATGCTAGCCAATAGAAGACAAACCAAATATAGAAAGTATTTGTTTCTTGGACATGAACGAAACTATAAAATCTGGTTCACTGACCTTTACGGAAATGTTATTGAACCTTCTGCATTCATACTTAGTTGTCTTCTTATTTATTAATAAATGACTGTCAGACCTGGAAAAGAAATTGTATGCGATGATGTTAACTATTCAACTCTTGCTGTAAGCACCAAAGGATATGTAATATATGCCTTTCCAATGAAATATGAATTGCCAAAAATGTGTTTGAGCAAAGGACAAGCTGTAATAGATAGCTATCCGTGCTATTATATCAAACTTGAAAAAGACTATTTTCCAACTATAATACTTGTCATACGTTTTATTTGTGGAAGAGAGGTTGTTGTTCTAATGAAGGATAGAGATATAGATTATAGTAAAGCAAGAATATTATATGCTTTTGATCTTGAAGCCTTCAAACCAAAGTTCGCAGAAATAAAAGTTGTAAGCAAATTAACAGAATCAAGTGAGTTCATATATCCTTTCAAACTTGATCCTGATTGTGACGATGATATTAAAGAAAAGTATGTAAGCCAACTTTCACAAAAAGTTGATCAAATTCACCCAGAAATCAAACCAGAAAATTATTCTCAACGACACTGGTATAATTTTTGCTGTTACCAGGATAATAGAGCCCGTACACAAGAACCTCCTACCTTTCCTTGTTTATCTCCTCAAGAAAGAGCAGAACTTAAAGAAAAACGAAGATTAGAGAAAGAAGAACAAGAAAAACAAATGAAAAAGGCTGAACAAA
>CAJUGF010000083.1 GCA_910585915.1 uncultured Bacilli bacterium
AAAGATATACCAATATTAAATCATACTAAGTTGTATTTAGTATCATTACAAGGTAATGCCATATACTCGAATATAGGTGAACAACAATATACACCATCAGTTATTGGTAGTATAAATACCTTCACTTTAGATAATAAACCACTTATATATGATTTCGAAACTGAAAGTAAACCATTAAAAATAAAAACATATACAGATTCATTAAAGTTTTTAGAATTAAGTTTAGTAGATTTTCAATACCAGCCGATATTGTTAAAAAGTCCTTTGTTCATAACTATCAAAATTAAACCATCTAACTCGACTGATGTCAATGATGTTTTAACTACGTAAACCTAAGAGTACGTGCAAATTTGGGTAAGTTGGTTTGTTGAAATGTCTTTGACTTCCTGAATGCATTCGAACCATCCAACAAATCAAATGTCATACTTTCTCCTTCATGCATTCTTTCAAAAAGCTCTTCAACTGAGATATCCATCCTTTTGCACTTGTTGAGAATAACTTGTTTTGGAATTCCTTTGAGTCTAATATGATATCCTTCATTTCCTTGTTCATCAACCAAGATATCGAGGTAGCTCTTTTTACCAAGTGCAATGAGTTTTCTTGAGTGTATTTCCCCTTGACTACCTTCGAACTCATCAAAGTCATTATGAAACTGACACATATTTTTTCCAATAAGAGGTTGATGATACTTGAACTGGAATAAGTCAGCTATCCTTGGTACATCTTTTTCAAGTACATGCATACTATCAGTATCTTGATAAAAGATAGGTATACCTGCTTGCTCAGCTGTAGCCATAACCCTGTTCATTAAGTGCTTACTCCAAGAGAGAACGCTTGCACCAAATTGAGGTAGGTTGAAATGGTCATTAATTGGTTTCAACTTCTTGACATAGCACTTATCAATATTAGCATCTTCAACAACCTCCTTGATAAAGTTGTAGTTCCTCCAGAGGTACTTGTATAGTTGGCTTTTTGGTACTGTCTTGGTTTCAGTCTTTGTTGCTTTCAATATTGACTTGCCATATATGGAGTTGAGGAGGAGCTTTATTGTTTGTTCAAGAGGGTTCTTTTGCTTTTTATAACTTGCCCTGAGATTAAAGAGCTTCTCAATGAACTCATTGATTTTCTTGTTAAATCCTTCATCAAAGTAATAGCCACGTATTAACTCATATTCAACATCATAAAATTCGAACAAGTCCATGAGACCTACTTTATCGATATAATAATGGTCAACAAGGAAATTGCCGAATATTTTACTACCTGCTTCATTCCTTGTAAATACTTGTCCAAATTTATATGGCTCTTTTGATTTACATTCGAGTTTCTTGATGTTGACTTCGATAAAGAATGTATCATATTGCATAAGTTGTTCATGTGTTGTACCTTGTGGTATTACTTTAGGTCTTCCTAATGGTATACCATCCATAACATACATTGCAGATGGATATAAGCTAACTGCATCAAAGTCTTGTATCTTTCCTTCGATGTATTGCTTTTCATTACCTGCTGTCATTGTTCTTCCACCAGAGACACATCGTTGTATGAAGTCTTGACACTTACCTGATAGTTCATAACATCCATCAAAGCAACCATATTTCTTGGCAAAGCAGTATCCAATAGCACTTATAGATATAAAATCATGAACACCATACATATCTGTCTTTGTTTCTTTAAAGACTGCTTTCAGGTCTTCATTAAATTTTTCCATTCCCTTCATCAAAACAATACAGTCCTTGAAACAATAGAAGATGGCATATTTAATGATGTCGATTTTGCCATCATTATAGCAATTTGCGATTTTTGCATTTTCGATAATCTGCTTGCAGTTTGCATCAAGTTGTGCTTTCGATAACTTATCTGCATTTTCATCGATGTATTGCTGTTGGAACTCAGTAGCATCAACAATTCTTCTTTGTATGTTCTCTTGTGTATATAGCTTATATGCCATGACTTCCTTGTGAACATTGAGGTTGAACATTGTAGCAAATTTACTTAATGCTTGAGGTATTATACTATATGAGTTCCTGAATGTTAATCTCTTTTTGACTTTCCTTGTACCTTCTTCGAATAATGTCATGATGATTTGCAACACAGTTCCACTTCGTTCTGTTATCTGTGTATCCCATCCAGGTGTGTTAATGAAAAAACATGCATCATACTTGAGGTTGTGAAAATATGTTAATGAGCCACTCCATAAATAATTCAAGAGCTTCTGTCCACAATCTTCACCTTGAATAGATATTTTATGTATGTTGGCTCCATCTCGAAAGATCGTACAATTGAGATATGGTATATGTGGACTGACTGTAGAGTTTGTTTCGAAGTCGCTATAATAAATCCTTGACCATGTATTTTGTTTCTTTTTATTATTCTCAATGAGTCTTGTACTTTGTTCTGCATTATATTCGAGACTTACATAGTCATTAACATGTTCATATTCAGTTGTGTTGATAATATCCATTTCGCATGCTTTGATTTCTTCAAATAGATGTAACTCAAACATCTTTTGGAAAAAGGTTATTGGTTTGATTCCTTCAGAATTATATTCTTTGACAGTCTTTCT
>CAJUGF010000084.1 GCA_910585915.1 uncultured Bacilli bacterium
ACAACAAAATTCATTGGAGACATACAATTTAAGGTAGGAGATGCTACTAGGAAAGGAAGTGAATTATTAACGCTGAGTGATTTGGATGGATATGTACAAGGAGGAAGCTGGTTTGAAGAAGTAGAAGGTTATCCTGAATATGAAATCAAAAATGAGAACATAACAGCCTATAAAGATGAATCACTGTCGATGGCTAACTACAACATCCTGAAAATTAATATGTCAAATGACGTACTAAATAAGATA
The DNA here is from genome assembly GCA_910585915.1 of uncultured Bacilli bacterium. GTDB lineage: Bacteria > Bacillota_I > Bacilli_A > RF39 > UBA660 > MGBC162267. The sequence goes on from CAJUGF010000084.1 coordinate 247, forward strand.
ATAGCTGCTCCTGACGTAACTGTCGTATTCAAATTCATACTTAGGAAAGAAGTGATATACGATTATGAAGGCAATCTAGTGAAAGAATTTACTGCATACGTTGAAAATCATCAAGCAAAAGGTCCGTGTATTACATGTCGTACTGATCTTAAATGTATGGTCACACATTGGACTACATTCGGCCCTGAGTTCTTTATAGCATTTGATACTAGACTCGGTGTGAATCCATATTCATTATACATGAATGGGGAGCTATCGATACAGTACTTACTAAAGCAAGACTCGATGGTTGCGAAGAAGCCAGTAGTCAAGTGTGATGTAATAGATGCGCGTAATGCTCTTCAGTTGTATGAATCAGATGTTCATTACTTTTATAAACCAAGTGTCGTAACTACAGTGAATGTCGACTCAGTTGATTACTACAAGATGATATATCGAATTCCAAATGATTATACAATACCCATTAACCTTAATTTTACATTTACTGAACACTGTTTTGGTAATAGATGGAGCCTAATATGGGATGGAACAAAATGGGTTGGAGAGAACATGCAAGGACGTAGCAATGGGAAAATAGAGAGCAGTAAGCAATATCTTCGTGTAAACAAAAATAATTATGGAGCAAGTGGATGCTATGTCAGATGCAAACGTAGTGAATGGAATAAGATGTTGTTGGATGATACTAATGAAAATTTCATGAAAGTGATGTTCGCCAATGGCACTACAAAGTTGTTGTTCAAAGATGGTACAGAGGCAAATGGTTCTGCACATAGCATAGAAATAGATAGATGTGATTCAACAGTAGAGATATATACTAAAGAAGGATACGATTATTTACCGCTACAATTACAGATCCAAAACAGTAATAAAGAAGAGGTAGAGTCGTTGTTGAACCGTATAGACAAAATTGTTTACGATATGTCACTTGATGGAGCGAGTAACAGGCTTACTTTTAGATGGGATGAACTACATAAGAACGAACATTATGGGTACGACATAGATTTGATTGCTGAATTAGATAGTATTGAAAAAATTAACTATTATTGGTCCAGCAGTAACATTAACATCGCGACTAGAGATATCGAACTCTATTTACGTCAACAGTACACGGATCCTATAGAAGAAGTTAACTGGGATCCAACAACAAATGCTTTTAAGTACATTATTCAACAACAATTTTATGAGATTACTCCAAGACCAGATGCAGCCACAACTTTGTATACGGACTTCAATATTACTTCTTCGAAGATAATTACAGCTGATAACATTATGACTATGCGATCAGATCTAAACATGGTTACAAATACTGTTGATGTGGTTTCTTATGACGTGAAAGATATAAAGAACAATGTAGAGACATTGAACTCAGAGATGGCAGAACAAGCAGCGAAGACAAAATATTTACAAAAAGAAGTGGATAAGGTAGATATGAAAGCTAACATAGGTATTGCTTTAGGTGCTGTTGGTTGTGTATTAGGTGCTACTGGTATAGGTGTTGCTGGTAAAGCATTATCATTTGCATCTAAAGCAGCACAAACTGGGGGTAGGGAATTAATAAATACTGTAACCAAGGTGTCTGATGTTGGTACAAATGTTGTAGAAGACATTGCTGGTAAGCTCACTGACGAACTACCTGATATTGGAGCTGATGTATTCTTTGGTGATATGGTATCTGTTCCAGTTGGTAGAATGATGCGTTCGTTATCTAACAAAGATAAACTAAATAATATTATAGCTTGGTGCGATGAGGAGTATGTACCTGTTAATGAAATAAACTTTACTGATGAACTTGATGATCCGTCCAAAGTAGCCATGACATTAACTTCAACAATGGATATGTGTAAGAGATTCCGTCATACGATGAAACCAATGATAAAAACATTAGCGACTACTGTAGAGAAGAGTGTGTCATCAACAGATTTGGTTAGAGATGACATAATAGATGTTGTTGGTAAATATGTCAATGGCG
>CAJUGF010000085.1 GCA_910585915.1 uncultured Bacilli bacterium
TACACTTTCTCCATCAATTACAACTTCTCCTCCAAACATATTATAGAGTGCTAATTGCCATATTTTTGAAAAGATTGAACTCCATAATCCTCTTGCATTAAGTTTGGTGCTGACTTTGGGTTTAGATAAGCCAACCTTCTGATAAGCATTAACTGCTTTAATGAAATCTCCATCATATTTAACATCGATTTTACCAGCATCCCATTGTTTTTGTTTATAATTCCATGTTTTAGTAGTACCAGTAAGATTTTTCATCCATACTTCAAATGAATCATTTGTTTTACCAGCAATGCGTTCGGTTTGCCATAATTTCTTATAAGGGTCTGCTTTAACAAGACGGAATCCATTAATTATAACAGGTTTACCACGAGTATCAACAATAACGATGTCCTCTACTTTGTCGCCATTTAAGTCACAAATTGGATTACCAAGAGGGTCTAATGTGTCTCTCCTTGCAGGAATTAATCGATATAATGGATATCCATTTTTATCAAATTTCTTCTTACAATAGGCTTCTGCGCCATCTCTTGTAGCACATTTTGGAGAGAATTTAATACGATAATTACCATTAATAAGAATATCAAATAATTCCCCTCGGAATTTACTAACATCAATACTTTGTTTATTTTCGAAAATGTATAAGTCATTTAAACGTTTTTGTGAAGCTTCAAATGTTTTACCAGCACGTTTACCAGTTGGGACAGACTGCATATAATTGCTTTTGAATTCAGCAGTATCGATTGGCGATACACCTTCTGGTGCTGCAATATCAACATTAAATAAATCTTCGTAGTTTTCAGAACTAAGTACAGGTTTTTTAGATGGTGATTTAAATACAGGCTTTGACATTGATTTAGGAATGGAAAAATATTCATTATCAACATTATTATCGTCAGAACTTTGTGAATCACTATTCATGTTAAATAATATTTCTCGGTCACCATTTTCTATAATATACTTTATTAATTGTTTGAGCTTCTTTTTGTTTTTAGGCTCAGTTGTTTCTTCAAATATGTTTGTTTCGCGTATTGCATCATGTAATTGTAATACAAGTTTTTTTACTCTGATGTCAGAATCATCTTTGGGATTTATAGCTCGATTATAATAATCATAAAGGTTTTCAGCAGTAAAATCATCGTTTAATAACCCAAATTTCTTAAGTTGATTAGCATCAATTGTAGAAGATTTATTGTAAGCATCTAATAATTGTTGACCTTCTTGATTAGATTCTGCTATCTTTCTCATTGTTTCAATATTGGTTTTTCTTCTAATATTCTCAAATTGCATTAGGTTATTTATATTATCTGATGCCTCATTGTTTTTATGTGAGTCTATATTATTTGTCAATGATTTGACAAGTGATTGAATCTGTGCGGTATCTTTTTTATTGAATACTGAATACTTCTCTGAGTCATCAGCAATACGATAAAATAATTGTAAAGCATTAATATGATTACTATCAAGTATAACTAAATCATTAAGTGATTCAATATCTTTATTAATTCGATTTCTGAAATAATGGTCTGCTAAATCGGGCTCCTCCTCCTCTTCAACTTGTGGAATGGAAACAGGTTTTTCTTTATTTTTCAGATAGTTGGTTAAATCAATAAAGTAATTCGCTTTTGAATCAAGTATTTTAGCTAATTCATTTTTTTGTCTTTTACTTCCTTTAGGCTTTGCGTTATATTTATCAAGCATATCTTTTAAATTTGTTTTTACATCTTTGACATAGTTACGAGGATTCTTAAGATACTCAATAATATTACCAATAATTGTTGTTATTTGTGTTAACTTACTATTTTGGAACATGAATACGAGCATATCTTGATAGTCCCTTTTTTTTACTTCGTTTAGTATGAAATCTTCGTTTATGTTTGTTATCATTTATTATTCCCAAAATGTTCACGATAGAACAAGCGGGTACTATAAAAAAAGTAAATACAATTGATGAATTGATAATAGAATATATCAAGAAATATTCCTGTCAATGCAATAACGGAAATAATTTAGGGTCAAGCTTGAATACTGAGGAATTGAAAGAATTATTAAAACCATATGCGAAAACAACTGATTTATTCGATTATTTGAAAACAGAGGAATTCA
>CAJUGF010000086.1 GCA_910585915.1 uncultured Bacilli bacterium
AATCTTAATGTTTCTGTAGCAAATGTTCGTTTACTATATTTTGGTTTGGTTTGTAAATGCATTTCGGTTTGATTCACTGCGAAGCCGGGCAACAAACCTTTTTCGTTTGAAGTAGTCATTTAATTCTTTTAAATGAGAAAAATTTTGAATTATAAATGAACAAAGTTAAATAATTATATTTAAATAAATGGATAAATTCTTATATCAACATCGAAATGAAATTATTGGTTCTGTTTTAAACAGTTTAGATAAATTCAATTATGAAACGTTTGAAAGAGAAGTAAAAGCATTAATATATAACTATCTTGATGAACATAACCAAAACTATTTTGATGAAGCAAGTGATAATGCAATTGACGAATTCTATCAATTCAATTATTTGATTTTACGTGATAATATCAAAGCCAAAGAAGAAGCATTTAAAAGAAATCAACAAGAATCTAGAATAAGAAATGCCAGAGATTCATTATTCGCAACAATTGCAAGAGCAAGTAAACCGAAAACAATTGGTGAAGCGCGAAGACTAAAGTATTTTAGAGCTTTAATGGACATTGACCAAGAAAAAGTATATAGAGAATATTTAGATGAATATAAACGAACTCATAAAGAATTACATGAAACAGTAGCTCATAAAGAAACATTTTCTGATAAGATTAAGAAATTCGTAATAGAACATCCAGATGAATACTTTGAATATGACAAGTTTCTTAAAGTAATTAAAGATTGGCCGAAAGGATTATACTCAAATGAGAAATGCTATGAAATATATAAAAACTTATTTTATAAACAGCCTGAGAATAATATTCAGATTGAACAAACTCCTATATCTGGTACTATAGGCTTCAAAAGTCCAAACAAAGTTAAAGCGTTGCTAGAAATTAATTCTAGAATGAAAACTATCGACGAACCCAAATCATCATTCCCATTAAAGGATAATACCAAAAAATACCAATTACATAAAATGTCATCAAGAGACTCTTACATCATTGATTTGATGATGGTATATCATCTCTGTTATCTTGTAGCAATAAATATTAATACAAGATACCTTTATGTTAAACTAACAAATATTGAATTAGGTGAAAACAAATTCAGTAAACGTGATAAGAAATCATCCAAAAGATACTTGAATGCGTTACGAGCATTGATAGACCAGGGAATGGTAGTTAGATATCTTTCTGGTGATGGTGAATCTGCCTTTAATTCAGCAGAAGCTCAAGAATTCTATATTAATAATGGAATTACTTTTAGAACAGTTCCAAGACAAGTGAATGGTGCATATCCTGATTTCATGAAGTCAGAACAAAGATTAGCCAATAAAACAAGTCCATTACATTCATCATTAGGGATTATAGATAGAGTAATTCGTACTTTACGAGATATGGCATATAATATGAAAATCGGTATGATTACTCCAAATGTTATGGAAGATTTGGTTTTCCAATACAATCATGCCCCTCATCAAACACTAAGTAAATATGCCGGATATCCTGTATCTCCTCAACAAGTTCAGAATGACCATGAATTAGAAAACTATATAGTTAGAAGAATATGTCAAGAGAATTATAACATAAAGAATAGTCCTGGATTCAAAATTGAAGAAGGTATGAATGTTAAAGTTTACAATGAAACAGATAAGATGCTGAAACGAAGAAGTATTATTCAACCGGGTGAGCACAAAATTATTGGATTTGAGAATGGATTGTATTTAGTAAAAAGTGGTAAAAATATACAGAAGCTTCCAAGATATCGTTTGGCTCATATGTGGGAATAATTTGAGGGCTGAAAGTAGTCATCAATAATTCCCTCTTGATAAAGTGTCTTTATCTTTCTCTCGAATTTTGTTTTTGTTGATACTGTCATGTTTTTGTTCATTTCGAAACATGGTTGACCTTTAGTTAAGTCAAAGGTCTGAGACTTTCCTTCATACATTGATTTGTATAAAGCTAATGGGTTGTTATTGAATTTCTTTGTTGCATATTTAATGCTATTTTGAGTAAGGCCTTT
>CAJUGF010000087.1 GCA_910585915.1 uncultured Bacilli bacterium
TCTAAGTTTTTTAGTGTTAATGTTTGGTGAATTTTATGAATATGCTCATTATAATTAGTGTTATAAAAGCGAAATAATAAAATTTTTCATGAGATAATCTGTTCAAGGTAGTGGTTAGTCTTATGGAAAAGAAAAAAGTATGGGTTTTGGTCTGTGTTATAGGGGTTTTATTATTAGCAATTGGCATCAGTTTTGCTTTTTGGAAAGTATTATTACAACAAGAGAGTGTGAATGTAGTGAATTCTAGTTGTTTAAAATTAGAACTTCAGGATCAAAATGAGATTAGTTTAGAAAATGCTGTTCCTATTTTGGATGAAGATGGGATGTTACTTACTCCATATGAGTTTACTTTAAATAATGTATGTAATTCTAATGCGACATTTGATATTACATTAGAAATACTTAATGAGACCACTTTTGAAGATTTTGATTTTTTAAAAGTAATGATGGATGAAAAAGATCCTGAGTTAATTACGACAAAGCCAGAGATTGAACCATCCCTTCTTGAAGCTAAGACATCTTATTTTTTGAAAAAGGGATATTTGGGAGCAAATGAGAGTAAGAGTTATAAGTTACGATTGTGGATGGATGAAGATACACCAGCAGAAGAAAGATATATGAATAAAGCTTTTCAAAGTAAGATTGTAGTAGTAGCAACAACTTATGAAAAAGAGATTGATACAGAAGCACCAATCGCTGATTTTACAACTACAAAAGTGGATGGAGGATATTTAATAGATGCAAGGACATCTACTGATGCTGGAAGTGTTATTGCAACATATTATTATAGTAAAGATGGAATAAATTGGATATCTTCAAAGGAAGATAATCATGTATTTAAAGATGCAGAAATACTTACAAGTGGAAAAGCTATTGATGTTATTCAAAGCGTTGCAACAGATAAAGTGTATGATATATATGTTAAAGTTGAAGATGAGTTTGAGAATATTTCAGAAGTTGTTCGAAAAAGTGTGAAAGTTAGTGAACTTGTTTTGGATGAAACAATTGATAATAATCTTCGTTATGTTGGTGCGAATCCAAATAATTATGTGATATTTAATAATGAAGTATGGCGTGTGATAGGAGTGTTTAATAATATTATTGATGGTAATGGAAAGCAAGACACAAGACTTAAAATAAGACGAGAAGAATCAATTGGAGATTATGCTTGGGACACAAATGATTTAAATAATTGGAACAATGCTAGTTTAAATCAAGATTTAAATGTTACTTATTTTAATAATTTATCTAATGAGGCACAGAATATGATAGATAATGTTGTATGGTATTTAGGTGGTGAAGCAGCTCCATTAACACCAAAGGAAAATTATGTTTTTGAAAGAGGGACTAAGGTGTTTTCTGGAAATCCTGTTTCATGGATTGGTAAGATTGGTTTAATGTATGCTAGTGATTATGGTTTTTCAATTGGAGGGAATGTTCGCCAACAATGTTTAAATAAAAGTATGTCTACTTGGGGGTATTATGATTATTGTTCATCTAATAGTTGGCTTTATCATAATAATACTGAATATTTCATGACTCCAAATGCAACACATAATATTCCAGTTTGGACTCGAAGTAATCATGGTGCTTCTGATGGAGAGCACATTTATTCTGGTCGTGAAACGCGTCCAACAATATTTTTAAAACCTAATGTTAGGATTCTTCTTGGTACTGGTTCCAGTGAAGATCCATTTCAATTAGAGATGTAAAGGATAGTTTTTATTTAAAGAGTATTAAAAAAATTCTGCATATTGCAGAATTTCAGATTGTTGACAAAGTGATATATTGAAAAAGAGTATATCGCTTTTTGTTTG
>CAJUGF010000088.1 GCA_910585915.1 uncultured Bacilli bacterium
GGTGATGGAGGTAGTGGCTTTCAAGGTAAGTTTTTGGTGAATGTTGATTTGAAGGCTGATAAGATGACTATGGAAAGATTTTTACCAATAACAACAACTGTTCAAAATCCTGTTGCTGGAGCTATTTCAACATTCTCAGCTACACAGGTTGTCCTTTCGACAACACATGCACTGACTCAGTTAGGAAATGCTATTGCTACACTTGGTTCGAATGTCTTACACTTCTTTAGGAATAGACCAGATACAAATGGAACTGAAACATTAAATATTAATTCATCCTCGATTACAATAACTGATAATGATACTGATAATGCAACAAATACTATCACAACCACTGAGCAATCATTAGTGAGAACTCATAGAGAAGTTCAGCCACAGGTTGTTACAGATGAAACAGATGAGATTCGAACAGATATAACTGTACCACAGACTACAATGACAAATACAGCTTCAACTACGATTGCACTTAGGAATCAAGTTCCTGTTATCAATATATCTGGAATCCAGTATACCTTAGAAGATATTGCAGATATGACAAGAGAAGAACGAAATGCATTAGTTGCTAGTCATCCTGATATCTTACGTATCCAATATCATGGAAGAGAGTGGTTTAATGTGTATGATTTGTTTTATAATGACCAACTCATTATCCATAATAATGTATTTCAACGAAGGACTCTAATAAGACCAGCTGATATTGAGATGACAGATAGAATACATAGAGCTACTGATAATAATTGGTCAATAGAATGGGAAGGAACAACATACACAGCGAGAGATATTGAACAATTATCTATGCAAGACAGATTAAATTTACCATTTGTACAAAATGGAGATATTGGATTAGAACCTTACTTGAATGACCAAACAATGGAAGCATGGATAAATATTATTGATCATAGAGGAGAGACTATTGACCCAATTGTTGCTACTATTGATTATTCAGCACCAACAACAGCAAATATTAGTGGAGGTCAAGTACGATTTGTTGGAATAAATTCACAGATAGAAGTCAATGCAAATGGAGTTAGATATCAGCATTATGACCTTGTTGCCACAACAGATACTTGGACAGTACCAGGAACAACACCAGCAATAACAGCAAGAATGATAGAACAAATGAGTGATGAACAAAGAGGAGAACTAATGGATAATATTTATTCTCATGGTAATCTTTTAGCTTTTAATGACACATTAGATGAAACAACTGGTGAAGAAATAACACAAGTACTATATAATGGAAATGTAGTTGCTACAATAGATAGAAGAAGACTACATGTAATTAATATTGTGAATGGAGTGATAGAAATGTACCAACAAGATGGTGTTATAAGTGCAACTACCCAGGTTATTATGGGAGCAGTAGGTTATGTTGCTAGAAGGTTCTTACATGGTCAATGGCAGTTTGTTAGACATCATCCTGGTGATGCAGCAGCTATAGCAGGAGTAGCAGCAGAAGCATATGTAGCAAATAGAATAGGATTATTTAATATTCCAAGTTGGTTCCGTCGTAATGATAACCCAGAGACATTAGCAGAGGAAGATGTATTAGAAAAGATTCTTGCATGGGCATATCATGAAGAAACAGATGATGAACCTGAACTTGAAATAACAATGAAGGATGCTGATAAGATGATGGTTTCATTTGATACATGTATTAATATTGCAAAGACATATCGCGATACTTTAAAGGGTACAATAGCATTCATGTGCGAGAAAAT
>CAJUGF010000089.1 GCA_910585915.1 uncultured Bacilli bacterium
TTCAGATTGTTGACAAAGTGATATATTGAAAAAGAGTATATCGCTTTTTGTTTGCTATTTGTAAAAAACGGAGAATATTTTTAAAAACATTGGCTAAAACTGCTTGATTAGGATGGCTTTTCCATCTCCAATTTGCCATTTTCTTTAAATTATGACATGCAAAAATCATCGTGGCATTCTGCTCATTTTTTACTAATCCACGAACTCTTGTAAACCTTAGACCATGTTGTTCTTTGCAATCTCCAAATGTTCTTTCAATTGTTTCTTTTCTTAATGGATAATTATCTTTCCAAAGCTTTGTATATCTATTTTCATTTGCTTGTTCTTTGTATTCTTCCCATATATGTCTAGTTATTACTTTTTGGTGATTTTTACTTTTGGTACATTGTTTTCTTAATGGACAATTTTTACATTTCTCATGGTTGGACTTATATAATTTATATCCATTCTTATCTGTAGTTGCATAATTTAGTATTTCATTATTAGGGCAGATATAACAGTCATAATACTCATCATATACATATTCGTGCTTTTTAAAAAATCCTTTCCCTGTCATTGGTCTTTTATATGGCATAAGGGGCGTGTGACCTGTAAGTGTTATTTCTCTACATATCGCTGAATTTACATATCCTGCATCTAAACATACATTTTTGATTTGATCTTTAAATTTACTATTTAGTATACTATATGCTTCAAAGAATGCTACACTATCATGTACATTTCCTGGATTGGTTGTGTTTGCTAATACAAATCCATTTTTATCACAAAATGTCTGATGAGTATAAGCAAAACATTTTTCTTTCTCACCCTTATGAAAACATCCACTTTCTGGATCTGTTAAACTTTCCTTAATATGTTTTGTTTCTATGTTTTCAATAACTTCTCCTGTTTCTTCTGAAAACATGATTTCTTTTCTCTCTATATTTTTTAATGGTTTCTTCCCATGTTTTATTCTATCTTCGTTGATTTCTTTTAATAGTTCCTCTTCATAAACTTTTTTAACTATCTCTACTTCAACATCTTTATGTTTATTCTTATTAGCATTAGCTTTTTGATGGGTTCCATCTCCAAAGACAGTTTCCATATCTACGAAACCATATTCTATTGCTTGATTTAATATAGTCTCAAATATTTGGTTAAATACTTCACTATTTTTGTATCTTCTTATATAATTTTGACTCCATGTGGAGTAGTTTGGTATATCATCATATATGGATAATCCTAAAAACCATCGATATGCTATATTGACTTTGCATTCCTCACATGTTCTTCTCATGGAATTTATTCCAAATATTATATTTATAAATATTAATTTAAAAAGTACCACTGGTGGAATACTTGGCCTTCCTGATATACTATATAATTCACTAACTAATTCTTCTATAAATCTAAAATCTATACAGTTATCTATTTTTCTTACCAAGTGTTCTTCTGGTACTAATTCTTCTAATGTACTTAATATCATACAATCTTTTTTATATTCTTGTTTTGTCATTGCCATTTTCTTCACTTCCTATTCTAACCATCTTTATTTTATCATTTTTCCATAATAAAAGCGAGATTTTGCAATGACTTTTATTTGGTTAGAATAGTCTCTTTTTTCTCGCCTTATTCATTATACTATATTTTTTATTAAATAAAAAGACTATTGAAC